>NZ_JAUBTI010000052.1:0-45031 GCF_036702415.1 Microcoleus sp. D3_18a_C4
TTCCTTTTATCTTTTGTCCTATTCTCTCATACTTTTTCTCTGAGTATTTCTACTTATTGCATAACTGAGATGCTCCCACAAGAAATCCGTTAATCTATCAACAGCTCGATCGCGCG
This sequence comes from Microcoleus sp. D3_18a_C4, assembly GCF_036702415.1. Taxonomy (NCBI): domain Bacteria; kingdom Bacillati; phylum Cyanobacteriota; class Cyanophyceae; order Oscillatoriales; family Microcoleaceae; genus Microcoleus; species Microcoleus sp. D3_18a_C4. The sequence continues at coordinate 117 of NZ_JAUBTI010000052.1, forward strand.
ATTCGGCTTTGGCTAGATTGGGGCTGCTGAGGACAAGGGCGATCGCCACAGCACCAACCATTGAAAATCTTGAGACAGACTTAATTGATAACCACTCGATTAGCATAGTGATTTGGTGTTAATTCCTACTTCCAGCCCAACCACCGGAGCACGGGCACAACTAAATAATGACTAACTCCCAAACAAAGCCCGATCGCACTTCCCAACAAACCAAAAAACACAATTGAGCCCCAAACTTGCAGCCAGCCGAAGGTAACGTTAGACAGTGACAAAATCCCAAAGAAACTCCCCGGAAAAATGTTCCACGCATTCAGAAACAGAAACATTCCCGTAGAGAAAACAGCCACTACCAAAGCGTGAACTAATTGATGACTCCGCAAACCCATTCCCACAGTCATAGAGGCGATCGCAAAAGCTCCCAAAATAACCCCCTGCACACCACTAGAAGCTGTTGCTTCCATCCAGCACAAACCCGCCAACAAATAGCCCTGAGCTCCCATTAATCCAGACAGCCAATACTGTTTTTGCTGGCGAAAACTCCCCGCATCCGTCAAACCGATCGCAGTTCCGAACCCCGCAAATCCAAACAGCAGCACTTCCGGCCCCACAGCGAAAGTCATATTAGGAATTAATTGCTGCAAACCTTCATTTAGAAAACTGGCAATTTCCGGGCCAATAGGCGAAGCATAACCCAAAACCAAACCGCCGATCGCCCCCGCACTTCCACCAACGGCACCCAGCACCATTTCCCAGCCTGTATCCAGAGAAGCTACCACGATTTGGGCGATCGCGCCGAACAGCACAACCATCAAACTTCCCGTTTTTTGCGCCCCCGCCACCACTACTTGCCGGCAGAATTCTACAATAGCTTGACCCATTGGGGCGATCGCGATTTTGCCCTTACTCCTAGCATAAATCTCCTGCAAACGCGCCCGAACATCGCCAGCAGTCGCCGGACGTTCCCGCACGTTCGATCGCACCATATCGTCCAACAAATTAGCCAAAGGCGGACTCACAGATACAATGTGGCGCCACCGCAACTCTCCCGTCATCGGATCTTCAATTTCCGCCGGATACTTCCCCGTCAGCAAATGAATGCAAGTCCGCCCCAGCGCATAAAAATCCGTCGCCGGCACTACACCGCCTCCCACAATTTGTTCTGGCGGACTGTATCCGGGCGAAATCAACCGCGTCGAACTCGGAGAATCTTTCCCCACCGGTTCGACACCGCCCATGTGTTTAACTCCCCCAAAGTCGATCGTCACCAATTGCAGTCCGCCCAAACCCTTGCTAAGCAGAACTTGGGGCGATTCCGGGTCTCGCAGCATCAAATTTGAGGGTTTAATGTCGCGGTGAATAATCTGACTCCTGTGCAACTCCTCCAAAATTTCCACAGCTTGACTCAGCCAACTAAACACCCATTCCTGCGGACATCCTTGAGGGTGCTCGTCGAGAACCTCTTCTAAAGTTTTGCCGTGAATCTTTTCCATTACCAAACAAGGCAGCTGCTTCGCCGCAGGATTTCCCTCGCCGCCTGCAAAATTTTGCGTTTGGACGTGAAAATAACCGTCAGCATCCACTCTAGGGACGCCTGGGTGCTGCAAATGGGCCAAAACCCAAGCTTCTTGCTCGAACAGTTTCAGCGCTTTCGGGGCAGTTTCGAGCAACACTTTCAGGACGCGCTCGGTTTCAGTTTCTTTGTCCCAAACTGTGAAAATTGCTGCAAAACCCCCGGAAGCGAGGCTTTCTAGAGGCACATAGCGATTTTTTAGCTGCAGCGGAGCCCCGCAACTATGACAAAAATTGTTGCCCCAAGTCTGAGGGTAGGGCCTTGGGCAATCTGGATTGATGCAGTGGACGGCTTTTGAAGGGGGGTGAGGCACAACCAGAGTAAAAATGGGGCTAAATATCCATAGTAGACTTACGCGCCGCTAACGCAGAAACCCGGTTTTCAGCCTGGTCAAATGGCTGTAACGACGGATTGGGTTTGAGAGCACAAGTCCTGTCCATATTATGTGCTATGCTGTCGATTTTTGACTTCGCGGTCTGGAAGTCACGGGATTTTAGATTTTGGATTTGGGATTTTGGATTGCATACTGGATCACAGTTGAGATCGATCTTAACTCCCAACCATAACTTTAGGTATTTCTAACTACTTCCCCCTTGCCGATTACCCCTTACCAATTCTGATTTTTAAGTATTAAATTCTTTACATAAATCGTATTGAACCGCTGTTCTGCTCGCTGCACCATATCTTTCGCGCGATCGAAATCCCCCCCCACTCTGCGATCCCCAGCCTTTCCTCCTGCATCCTTCGCCACGGGAATTTCATAAGATATGTTACAAATATTTTCGGAATGTAAAGCAAAATAAACAATACTTATGATGATTAAAAGAATATTAAAATTGGAGAGTGACACTTTGTTGATATATTTTTAACAGCCTGCGATCGGGCAAAAAAATTAAGCGAATACTAGGAAGCGAGATATGGCTTACGCGCAAACCCAAACTCAATCAAAGGCTGGGTATAAAGCCGGAGTTCAAGACTATAAACTAACGTATTACACGCCGGACTACACGCCGAAAGATACAGATATTTTGGCTGCCTTCCGCGTCACACCGCAGCCGGGAGTTCCCCCAGAAGAAGCAGGCGCTGCTGTGGCTGCTGAATCTTCTACAGGTACATGGACGACTGTTTGGACTGACCTCCTGACCGACCTCGACCGCTACAAAGGTCGCTGCTACGACATCGAACCAGTTCCCGGTGAAGACAACCAATATATCTGCTTCATTGCTTATCCTTTGGATTTGTTTGAAGAAGGTTCCGTCACCAACTTGCTGACCTCTTTGGTCGGTAACGTGTTCGGTTTCAAAGCTCTGCGCGCTCTGCGTTTGGAAGATTTGCGGATTCCCATCGCTTACCTGAAAACCTTCCAAGGCCCTCCTCACGGTATTACCGTTGAGCGGGACAAATTGAACAAGTACGGCCGTCCTTTGCTGGGTTGTACAATTAAGCCCAAATTGGGTCTGTCTGCTAAGAACTACGGTCGTGCAGTTTACGAAGTTCTGCGCGGCGGTTTGGACTTCACCAAAGACGACGAAAACATCAACTCGCAACCGTTCATGCGCTGGCGCGATCGTTTCTTGTTCGTTCAAGAAGCTATTGAAAAAGCCCAAGCAGAAACCGGCGAAGTCAAGGGTCACTACCTCAACGTAACTGCCCCTACCTGCGAAGAAATGATGGAGCGGGCTGAGTTCGCTAAGGAAATCAAAACCCCCATCATCATGCACGACTACCTGACCGGTGGTTTCACTGCAAACACGACCTTGGCCAAATGGTGCCGCCGCAACGGTATTTTGCTGCACATTCACCGCGCCATGCACGCAGTTATCGACCGTCAGAAAAACCACGGTATCCACTTCCGCGTGCTTGCCAAGTGCTTGCGGATGTCCGGCGGCGACCACCTGCACTCCGGTACAGTTGTGGGCAAACTCGAAGGCGAAAAAGGCATCACGATGGGCTTCGTAGACTTGATGCGCGAAGACCACATCGAAGAAGACCGCAGCCGCGGTATTTACTTCACCCAAGATTGGGCCTCCATGCCTGGTGTCATGCCAGTTGCATCCGGTGGTATCCACATCTGGCACATGCCAGCCTTGGTTGAAATCTTCGGCGACGACTCCTGCTTGCAGTTCGGCGGCGGCACCTTGGGCCACCCTTGGGGTAACGCACCTGGTGCAACTGCTAACCGCGTTGCTTTGGAAGCTTGCGTCCAAGCTCGTAACGAAGGCCGCAACTTGATGCGCGAAGGCGGCGACGTAATTCGCGAAGCTTGCAAATGGTCTCCTGAACTGGCTGTTGCTTGCGAACTCTGGAAAGAAATCAAGTTTGAGTTCGAGGCAATGGATACCCTTTAAGGATTTTTGGTTTGAGATTTTAGGTTTTAGGTCGCAAACTTGCTGGGAAGTCTTTATCTTTGAAGAAGATTTACAAGTAAGTTTGCATCCAAAATCTAAAATCCAAAATCTAAAATTTGAGGGGGCTGGGGTCAAAATGGATCTCAAACAAGTTGCGAAAGACACCGCTAAGGTGCTGGCAAGTTACCTAACCTATCAATCCGTGCGGATGGTGGTCGCTCAGTTGAGCGAAACCAATCCTCCTCTGGCAATCTGGTTGAATGAGTTTTCCACTAAGGGCAAAATCCAAGATGGAGAAGCTTACATTCAAGAGTTGCTTTTGGAAAATCAAGATTTAGGCTTTCGGATCATGACTGTGCGAGAGTATCTGGCTCACGATGTGACAGAATATTTGCCAGAAATGGTTTGTACTGGCATTCAACAGGCGAATATGGAACACAGACGCCAGCATTTAGAGCGAACTACGCAACTTAATTGGTCTGTTTCTAGCAGTAATCCTGAAACATCAATAGATTCTGAACCGAATCTGGATAATTTGTCGAGTTAATCGATCGACAAGTGCGATCGAACACACACCTTAGAGATACAAAAATGAAGACTTTACCTAAAGAGCGTCGTTACGAAACTCTGTCCTATTTGCCCCCGCTGACAGACGCGCAAATTGCCAAGCAACTGCAGTACATCTTGGATCAAGGCTACATTCCCGGCGTAGAATTCAACGAAACCTCTGCTGCTGAAATGCGCTACTGGACTTTGTGGAAGTTGCCTTTGTTTGGTGCTCGCAGCGTCCAAGAAATCATGGCTGAAGTTCAAGCTTGCCGCCAAGAAAATCCTAGTTGCTACATCCGCGTCATGGGTTTTGACAACGTGAAGCAATGCCAAGTGCTCAGCTTCATCGTCCACAAGCCTAACACCAGAGGCTACTAAAAAGTATTGGCTGGCTAATCTAACTTTTAGGTTAACAGTCATTGCAGATTTGAGGCGGAGAATTTTCTCTGCCTCTTTTTTTATAGTTTGCAAATAGCTTTTAACACTTGCAGCAACAAAATTGAAGAGTCGGACTCCATCAGGTTTAGCAAAGGCATTAGGTGATAGGTTGGGTTGTGGCCCCCCTGAATATTGACGAACTGATAGTGCATTCCGTTGGTTGTCAAACCCCAGATTGTGTCTTGATACTTTAAATTTTGATAAGCATAGGTTAGCAATTGGGATAAACCCATCAATGCGTTAATTCCAGAATTTTTACTTTCAATCACCAAAACCCAAAAATATGTATCGCTTCTGATGGGTTTTAATTTGTTGACAGCCAAGATATCAAAGCGTCCTTTAATGATAGTATCTTCATCTTCAATGCTAATTTCGGCGATGTCTTGTTCTAAACTAATTTTAATCGGGCGGCGGTAGAAGCCAGCCAATCGCATTAGGGGAAAGGTAGTCAGAGCTTTTACCAGTCCTTCAGAAACTCGATCCGTTGAAATGTAGTCATCGAAATCATCCCTAATTTGTATAAGTTCCTGCTGTTCGTGTTCTGTGATATCTTCAAGGGATAACAGAGAGGTAAAGGAGTTCGTGTACTGCTTTTGAAAGCCGAACAGACGGTGTACTTCTGCTAATGTTAGGTTTTTGGCATTAATAGTTGTTGTCATGTTTGAGAGGTATTTAAGTTTTAGCTATAATTTTAACATAGAGATTGTGATAGTCAATTTCTACCATTCTTAGGAACAGGCAAGATGCCTGTTCCACAACATATCAAGTTTCTTGTGGGGTATGCCGGAGAGCCGGCCCATATTATTAGGAACAGGCAAGATGCCTGTTCCACGACATATTAAATTTTTTGTGGGGCGGGCATCTTGCCCGCCCATGAAAGTGACAAAAGGGATAACTGCGAACCTAATCTATCCTTTCCATCACAATTCCATCAACTATTTCATAACCCCAATTAAAATGTCGATTTGCCAACTGCTCGGCCATGTCATACTCGCCCAAATTGCAGAGTTCAACTAACTTTTGATATCCTGCATCTCTTTCTCGCTGCAATCTTGACCGCCGCAGTTTTTCTCTCTCTTCCTCAGAAGGATTTGGTCGCTCTTCTCCCAGCGGATTAATATCGCTAACTCGTTTCATATTCGCCTCATTAAAAAGGGATTGATTCGACTATTTCACCGTCAACTATTTCGTAGCCCCATTCTGGGTTTGCAGCGATTTGTTTTTCAACAATACTTCGGCCCAGAGGAGTTTGGTAAGCTTTTTGCAAAGAGGAAATACTGGGGATTTCGGCGGCGGTTGGCGATTCTATTCCTGCAAGTTTTGGCGCTTCTGGAATCGAGTCAGATGTCGATTGATTGAGAGCAAATTGAGGTGCGATCGCCCCTAACTTCCGCATAACGCTATCCTTGGTGATTTGCGGTTTTTCGTTGAAGGAAGACGGCAGATATGGTGTGTCAACGCCCTGCTGTTTTGCTTTGAGTGCATCATCAGCAAGGCGATCGCACTTTCGCAAAAATCCCTCCCACAAATCTTTGCCCAAAACCGGGTTTCTCAAGTCAGCACGGGCTTTAGAGACTGCTGCTTCCAGCGGTTCGCCTTTGTGCACGTAATACTGAATTCGCTCCTCTTCAAAAGCAGGATAAGGCACTTCTGGCTCGATTTCCCAATCCCGCTGGACTTTCTGACTTTCTCCTAAAGGGATTCCGGCGATAAATTCATCCCAGAAAGTCGAGGTTAAGCCTTTTGTCATGCTGTCAATAATTTTAAATGCCCATCCCGAAGGATTGCCAAATCCTAAATTACGCTCTTGAGCATATGCTTCTAAAGCTCGCTGAAAGTTGTGCAGTTTTTCTTGGGAATTCCAAGGGCCGCTAAATCGGTAATTCGGGGTGACAGCAACGGCTATTTGCTGGCGGGGTTGCCCGAAATATTTGTCGGTTTTAACTACATGATTTGGGGGTGATGTTTCGGGGATTATTTCTACAGGGTGATTGTTGTTTTCCCGGGTTGTCTGTGGTATAATTCCGGCAGGATTGGATGTCCAAAAGTGATTGAGTTTTTCCTCCAAAGCGTCAATGTCCGCCCAGAGTTCTAGGGTGTCCGTGTGGGGATTTTGTAGTTTTTCTTTCAGGAGCGATCGCACTTTAAGCAACCGTCTCGCGAGTTCCTGTTCTTCCTGATTTAAACCGGTGGCTTTTTCTATTTCTGTGCTGTTAGTTTTTACCCATTCGCCGGAGTTGGACTGTTGTGATTGCCATTGCAATAATTGGCACAGAAAAATACTGGCTGTGACTCCGCCAGTGATTTTGGCTAGTTTGGGATAGTAGATGGCGGGATTTCCGAGATTTCCTAAAAATATTCCTATTTTCATTTTTTATATTCCTAATTCCCTTGAATAGTAGGGTGCTCTTCGGCGCACCTTACCTCGACTAAACTAGCATTGAAAAACTTAAGATTTTCTTTAAACTCCTGTCTATTCCTGACTGAATGGAGTTTCTAGAGTAAAAACGGGGATCGCTTATTCGATCGCCTGATTGACAGGAATCAGTTAAGCGTAATAATAAATTATTTACTGTACAGCTCCTCCCAAAATGAATCCAGAACGCCAAGAGGCTTATTTGAACTTAATCGAGCGAGTGCTTACCTGTCCCAACGGCCAAGAACCAGAAGTTTTGAGTTCCTGTTCTGATTTAATTGATGCGGGTTTTGTGCAAATGCTAATCCAGATATCGGCTTCAATGGCGCGCGCAGGTGACGAAGATACTGCTAATTTTTTAGTACAACTTGCTCGTTTGCTGGGGAAATCTTTGGGTTTGTCGCCGGATTTGGTGCCGGCTGGGTACAGTAGTGCAAAGGGGTAGAGAAAAAGTGCGTTAGCGAAGCCCTCGAAGAGGATCGCCTCGTTGTATCATGTTTTGAGAAATGAGGGCGATTCCCTACCCTTGGGGATAGCTTCGCTTCACCTAATTTTTAAATGCAGCGATGGCTTTACAGTTTATATTCTAGAGGTTCGCAAAACTCATTCACCCCAGTTTTAAATACATAAATAATCACCGAAGTCACCAAAATATCAGGGCAAATTTTTGCTGCGACTAAATCTCTAAATGCTGCATTCAATTGTCCGTCTGTCAACTCTTCTTTAACCTCAGATTGGCAGATAGCAACGCGGCATCTTTTGGCCAATCCGTCTAACCAATTTTCTGAGATATTCGGTTCTTGTCCGGCTTGAATTGCTAGAGATATCGCTGCATCTTCGATGTTACCTTCGCAATCTTCGATTGCGTCTAGGGCTTTTAGGGCTTCGGGATATTCGGCTAATTGCGATCGAAATTGGGCAATTTGTTGTGAGGTAATAATTACCATATTATTTTCCTGTGTTTTCGGCTTGGGGATAAGCTTAGCAATTAAAGTTGCTATTATAGCATTTTTTTTGAGGTTGGGATTGATTGTTTGAATTTTATCACTGGTGCAATAGTTCAATGTGGTTGAAACCCCCGTCTCATAGCGGAGTCCGACGAGGGTTGAAACCCCCGTCTCATAGCTGAAGTCCTCTTGCATAGGACTGATGAGAAGGATTTAAATGCTAATTAATCATCTTCACAATGTTAGATTGCGATGTGGCGAAGTCCGACGATGGTTGAAACCCCCGTCTCATAGCTGAAGTCCTCTTGCATAGGACTGATGAGAAGGATTTCACTGGTAATTAATCATGTTCAAAATGTCACCCTTAATTAACATTGTGCACATCTTCAGTCCTCTTCAGAGGACTTTCGCTATGAGACAGGGGTTTCAACCCCTGGCGGACTATGGGACTAACGACAAATCCGAATCGCCTTTTCAACCCCTGACGGACTATCCGACTGACGACGAATCCCGGCAATTGTTGCTACAATCAAAAAAAACAACCGCCTCACCATCTCACCAATGTTAGATAAAATCTGGCGATTCCTCAAACAATTAATTCAGCGGCTATTGGGTACGACTCCCCCGAAGATTCAACCGACACCTCCTCAACCGCGGCCAACTTTGACTGATGCGGAATACGAGGCGAAGTTGATGGAACTTCTCGAAGGGGTGAATGAGGGCTGGGGAAGAGGCGATGTTGTGGGATTCTTAATCGCCAAACGGATTAAAAATGGTGATTTGGCGGCTTGGTTGCGGAGGTTGGCGACTCGATTCTTGGAGGGCGAGAACGGGGGCATCTCAATGAAAGCAGCCCACCTAGAAATTGGAGTTTTTAGGCAGGAGGCTCTCTTGCTGCGAGGAAGAAGGAAAGAGGAAGAAGGAAAGAGGCAGAAAAAGTGTTTTTACAAATATGAGATGCTCCCCCAACCCTACTCCCTACCCCAAAATCAACTATTTGTGAAACAGGCCGGAAAACCTATTCTTCAAAATGGTGCAACATAGGATTGATTCAAAACAGAGATTCTCAAGAAAAGGGCGCTAAAATAGATTAAGCGGCGATTGAAATCGCTTCTACACATACAACAAAGTCCGCCTTCCCGGACTGAAGAGAGGAAAGATAATAAAATGACAACCATTATTTTAAACTTAGATACTGTCGAACTAACAGACGAACAGTTTTACCGTTTATGCCAGATGAATCGAGATTGGCAATTTGAACGGACACCTAAAGGAGAAATCATTATTATGTCACCCGTAGGCGGAGTCAGCGGCAATCGAGAAGCCTATTTAATTACAGATTTGGGCTTGTGGAACCGTAAAACGCAGCTAGGGAGAGTGTTTAGTTCTTCTACAATTTTTCGCTTGCCTAATAATGGCTATCGAGCTCCAGACGTGGCTTGGGTTAGCCTAGAAAGATGGTCTGCTTTAACAGCAGAAGAACAAGAGAAATTTCCGCCAATTTGTCCTGATTTTGCCATAGAATTGCGTGAAGCGAAGCTATCCCGTAGGGAATCGCGCCCAGACCCCCTGCGGCCGCTTCAGGAGAAAATGCAGGAGTATCTAAACAGCGGTTTACGCTTGGGTTGGTTAATTAATCCTCTAGACGAAAAAGTGGAGATTTATCGCCCTTCTCGCCAAGTAGAGATTGTACAATTTCCTGTAAGTTTATCGGGAGAAGATGTCTTGCCCGGATTTGTGCTTAATTTGCCCATGATTTGAACGGGAATTAGGAATCGGCGATTGAAATCGCTACTACACAAACCAAGTCCGCGCAACGCGAGACTAAAGATTAGATTAAATTTTTCCTGTTTCCAACTCTATTTTCTTCGGACAAATATCATCATCGTACCAACCAGTCAAAGCCACCGCCAAAGCATCCGCCGCATCGTCGGGTTTCGGAATATAACCCAACTCCAACTCCCGCGCCACGGCCTCTTGCACTTCGGATTTATCTGCATTACCGCGGCCGGTCAAAGCTTGCTTAATTTGAGCCGGCGTAAACTCGAACAGCGGCACTCCACACTGCGCCAATACTAGGGTCAAAACGCCCCGCGCTTGCGCTACCAGTATGGTATTTCCCATCTTGTAAAAGAACAGTTTTTCGGCAATTGCTATATCAGGTTTAATCTGTTCAATTACCTCGTGCAAATCGTCGTAAATTGTTTTCAAGCGCTGTCCCATTTCCTGTTTTGGCGTTGTTTGTATGACGCCGCAATCAATCATGGAAACGCTGTTTTTATCTTGTTTGCCGGGGACAATTTGACAGGAAATTGCCCCGTAGCCAAGATTTGCTAAGCCCGGATCTAATCCTAAAATTCGTTTTTCCATTGCCAGAATTAGTAATGGGAAATGGGAATTAGGTATGAAAATTTGGGAAGGTTTCATCACCACCAATTACCCATTACCCATTACCAATTACCAATTACCCCTCAGTTGTTTCTAGGCCGAATACCCGATCGAACACTTTAGTCACTTTATACCCCGAATCTATTGATTCTAGCGGGTCTTTCCGCAACCGGTGCCGCAAACACAGAGTCATCACCCGGCGAATATCGTCCACAGTCACCTCTGTGCGACATTCCAAAGCCGTGAAAGCTTTCGCAGCCCGATTCGTCACCAAATCGCCCCGCAGCCCGTCTACGTCCAATTCCGCGCAAACTTGGGAGATTTTTACCCGCAACTCTCGATCGATAGTTACCGATTTCAACCTTTCCTGGGCTTCCACCAACTTCTGCTGCATATCATCTTGTTCGCGCTGATATTTCGCGAGAAACTCCGGCGGATTTTGGTCAAAACTCGATCGCTGTTCGACAATTTCCACTCTTAAATTCGGGTCTTTTACAGTCCGAATTTCTGCGTGCATCCCGAATCTGTCCAGCAACTGCGGCCGCAATTCTCCTTCTTCTGGATTCCCGGAACCGATTAAAATAAACTTAGCCGGGTGGCGGATCGAAATGCCTTCTCTTTCAACAGTATTCCAACCGCTGGCGGCGGAGTCGAGCAAAACATCGACTAAATGATCGTCGAGCAAATTGACTTCATCAACGTACAGAATGCCGCGGTTAGCTTTAGCTAAAAGGCCTGGTTCAAAAGCTTTAACACCTTCCGACAAAGCTTTCTCGATGTCGATCGTACCGCAAACTCGGTCTTCGGTCGCGCCCAAAGGTAAATCTACCATTTGGACTTTTTTGCGGGCGATTTTAATGTCATTTTGAGACATCGTGCGATCGCGCACCTCATCACTCATCAAATCTGGATCGCTGGGATGACTGTTAAAAGGATCGTCAGCCACCACCTCAATTTCCGGCAGCAAATCAGTGAGGGCGCGGATTGTGGTAGATTTGCCAGTACCTCGATCGCCCATAATCATCACCCCGCCAATTTTAGGATCGATGACATTCAACAGCAGCGCCAGTTTCATCTCCTCCTGCCCAACAATTGCAGTGAAGGGAAAAACAGCGCGGCGGGCTGCGGTAGCGGTAACGGTTGGTAGAACGCCCGCATTTAGGGTATTGCTGACTTCGGCAGTAGGACTCACAGGATAACTCAAAATATAATAATTGCTTGTTTATTGTAGGGGATAAGGGATTGTCTGGGGCGATCGCACTTGTAGGGTGCACGCGAAGCACAAAGCCACTTCAACACCTAAGCGCAACTAAGCTTTTCTGTATTTGCATAGCATCTTTGGGCGGGCAGGATGCCCAACCCCTACTCCCCACAGGAGTTTTAAGCAAAATCACCAGTAAATTAAATGCGGGTAGATTGCAAATTTTGGGCGATCGGGCAACCCTAATGTAAACTTATGTAACGATTCACCGCGCTTCGCATAAAAACCTCAACTTCCCCCAGATAGATAATTAAGAGCATTTTCAACCAACTATTTTTCAGGGGTAGTATGACTGAACTTAACATCGGGGCATTGACTGGCAGCACAAGCTACACAGGTAGTGTTGACACTACAAATATTTTTGACCTTTACAAATTTAACATCAACAGTCCGGGAAGTTTCCAATTGTCGATCGACGGTTTGAGCGGGAATGCCGACGTATTTTTGTTAAACTCTAGTGGCGAAACCCTTTACAGTTCCACCAACGCGGGAACCGAGGCAGAAAGAATTAGCGCTGACAGCTTAGTAGCCGGAGACTATTCACTCAAAGTCAAAGCTTCGCAAATCAGCGGCGACATCACATACACGCTGAATTTAGTACCAACTAGCACTCAAAAATCATCCGACGCAGACACCCTCACTGGTGCAACATCAGATTCTTCACTTCCCTCAAACAGCGCCGAAACTTCGGAAAAACCGACTGCAAACATAGATGTAATTACAGGAAGTGCTGTTGATGAAAAGACTGTCACCGCAGAAACAACATCAACAACTACCGACAAACCAGTCACTACAGACTCCGAAACAACTCTCACATCTGAACCGGAAGAACCTATAACAACGAGTGAATCTGCGGCAGAAATCACCTCAACAACTACCGAAAATTCAGTCACTACAGACTCCGAAACAACTCTCACATCTGAACCTGAAAAACCTATAGCAACGACTGAAGCAGCCACAGAAATAACCTCAATAACTACCGACAAACCAGTCACTACAGACTCCGAAACAACTCTCACATCTGAACCGGAAAAACCTGTAGCCACGACTGAATCTGCTAGCGAAGAACTGCCAACAAGTGAAGAGACTACATCAGCGGGGGAAATCGCACAAGACAAGCCAACCGATTCGGCAATTTCAACCGCAGAAAAACCCAGCGAAACTGTTGCCACAAACAATTTAAATAGCACAGCCACCACCAAAACAGATGCAGTTGCAGACGAAACTGTTGCTACTCAAGAACCAAAAGCAGGTGAGACTTTAGTTGCTATTTCCCCAGATGCCAGCAAGCCAGGGGACGAAACAAATACTGACACCAGCGACGGGGAAGAAACAGAGAAAGAGAATTCAACTACTACAGTAGCAACAACTGAAACAAAAAAAGAACCAGAACAGACTACAGATAAAAAGTTAATTTCTCCCTTTACATCGGGGGTATTTACTACAGATCAAACTGGTCGCGTCAGTGTAGACTACACATTTGATGGTGGGATGTTCCAAGGTGAGTTAGCTATTTTCAGCTTAGACGATTTAGAAAAATTTGAACCAGGTTCGGAAGCATTCATTAAAGAAGTAGCTGCGCGTTCTTTAAGTAACTCGGTGAAAGGTCATGTAGTGATTAATGATGCTACAGAAGGTGCGCGGTTTTCCGGTTTCTTAGGAGAGAGTAATGCCAACGAAGGAGTCTACCTAGGAGTCAAGAGTTTTGCCGTAACTGCTGGGGGTAAATATGGGGTGATGTTAGTACCCAACGGTAGTGTCAAATTCGTCTATGATAATCCGACTGTTGGCGGCGAGCAACGTCCTTTATTTTCTATGGCAATGGCGAATCCTGTGGAGGGATTTCACTTTGGTCAAATTGCGGATATAACCGGAGAAGGTAACACCTTTATCATGGAGGATATGCGGTTAGATGCCGGGAGTGATAGGGATTACAACGATATCATTTTCCAAGTGCGGGGTGCGACGGCAACAACTGCTTTGGTGGATAGTGTGATTAACCCCGATAAAGAGTGGCGGAAAACTGATTTGGGCAAGGCACTTATTGCTTATGCGAAACCTTACATTACCCCGGAACCAAAACCAAATGTAGATGCTGAATTATCCGATTTACTTGATGATTTAGAAACGGAAATTCTGAATCCATCAACTTCAGATATAGAGACTCCACAAACTCCAGCGCCTGCCACTACTACCGACGAAGATACTACTGATGCAACCCAAGTTGAAACAACCGACAAAGTAGATGCAAAGCCTACTACTCCAGCGGTGACGACTGAGGAAGAAGTCAAAGATACTGCGAATAATTCTGGTGATTCGACTCAGGTTGAAACTACGGATCAGGTAGATACAAAGCCTACTACTCCATCGGTGACGACTGAGGAAAAAGTCAAAGATACTGCGAATAATTCTGGTGATTCGACTCAGGTTGAAACAACCGACACAATAGATACAAAGCCTACTACTCCATCGGTGACGACGGAGGAAGAAGTCAAAGATACTGCGAATAATTTTGGTGATTCGACTAAGGTTGAAACAACGGATCAGGTAGATAAAAAGCCTACTACTCCAGCGGTGACGACTGAGGAAGAAGTCAAAGATACTGCGAATAATTCTGGTGATTATACTCAGCTTGAAATAACCGACAAGGTAGATACAAAGCCAACAGCAGGTGCGACAAATACACCAACTTCGGGCAAAGATACTGTGGCGGATTCAACGGGAAAATTACCAGTTGAGAAAACGCCTCTTTCCGTAGCGATAACTGAGGTAAAAGACAAAGTTACCGAAGCAGCAGCAACGCCAACTTTGCCAGCCAAATTTAATGGTGAGACGGAAGTTGCTGCAACGACACCAACGGAAAAGGTAGAGACAAACTCCGAAGTTTTGCCAGCGGAAAGTCAGGCAAAAGTAGAGACAAACTCCGAAGTTTTGCCAGCGGAAAGTCAGGCAAAAGTAGAGACAAACCCCAAAGTTTTGCCAGCGGAAAGTCTGACAAAGGTAGAGACAAAATCGGAAGTGTTGCCAGCGGAAACTAAGGCGAAAGAGGAATCGAATCCGGCTTTACTAACGGACGTACATACAACTGAACCTATTAAAGTTGTTGTAGCCGCAAACCCTATAGAGTCGGTGAAGGAAATTCTGCCCACGAGGGCGGTTGAGAGTAAAGAAACTGCTGAAGATAAGCAGCCGTCATTGCCGTTGACAGAGACTGAGAAAGCTGAAATATCCACAGTTACTTTGGCTGAAAGTAGTGTTTATTCAACGGTGAAGGAAAGTCAGCCAACAGCGACTGTTGAGAGTCAAGAGACTGCGGAAGTTAAGCCTTCATTGCCCCTGCAAGAAACTGATTGGGAAATTTTGGAATTGACGACTGCTAACAAGAGTGAAGAGTCGCAGACGAAGGAAATAATTGCCGAGACTCCGGCTGTTAGTGATGTGGTGATTCCAAAAGAGTCTTTGCCGAGTTGGCCGATAGTTGATGAATCAACAGAGGATGATTCCGCTACTGTTGAAAATCCCCAACCATCTATTGATGTTTTTCCCACGGGTTCTGAAGTAGATTATTCTATTTCGGCCAATTTGATAGCGCGATTGGAAAGCATGAAACAAAGTTTGACTAACTTGGGAAGTGCCGACGAGCCGGGTGGGAATAGCAGCAACGAGACTTTGATTGCCCGTTTGGAAAGCGTGACTCAAAAGTTGATGATTTTCAATGAATCAACTACTGTTTCCGATAAGATTGTGGCTTTAGTCGATCGCCTGGAAGAGACTGTCGATCGACTAACCATACCGCCCATCCAGCCACCATTACCGTCGATTGAGACAGCACAATTCGATTTTTCTGCTGCCGATCAGCCGATAATCGGAGTCATTGACACGGGATTTGCTGGCAACAATCCTGATATTGACTACTCGCGAATTACTTGGGGACAAGACAGGGTAGATGGCGATGCTGACTCCAGATTAGAACCTGGTAAAGGCAACGAACATGGCACTCATGTTTTAGGAATTATTGCCGCCACTCAAAACAACGGTGTTGGTATTGACGGCATTAATGAAAAAGCACCTATTTGGGCTGGAAGGGCGATCGGTTCTGGAAAATGGGCAGATTCATTAGTTGAATATGTTGATTTTGTCAAAGCTTCCGGGACAAAGAATGCAGTCATTAATTTGAGTATGGATCTTACTCAAGTTAATCCCGATGGTACGACAACAACTCGCTATGAATTTACGCCGGAGGAAAGAAGTGCGATCGAATATGCTCGTCAAAATGGAGTAATGATGGTAGTCGCGGCTGGAAATGACGGTGGCGTAATGTCTGCCTTGGGTCAAGCTTCCCAGGAATTTGACAACATTATTACTGTCGGCGCTGCGGAACGAGTTAATGATGAAATTGCACTTTCCAAAGCTTACGATCGCACAAATTATTCCAGCTACGGTCAAGGTTTAGATATTTTGGCACCGGGAGGAACTGTTCAGCATCCAGAGTTATCCACAGTGGGTGATGGTGTCGGGACAATGGCCGGAACATCGGTAGCGACAGCGAAAGTCACGGGTGCTGTTTCGCAAGTTTGGGCGGCAAATCCAAGTTTGAGTTATCGCCAAGTAATTCAAATCATCAAGGATACAGCTACTGATTTAAAGACTCCCAATTGGGATGGCGAGACGGGTGCTGGAGTGGTAAATTTAGAAGCTGCTGTCGCTTTGGCTCTAGCTACGATACCGCAAGAGTATGACGTATCAGCAATGTTAGTTCCTGAAACATGGAGTGGTGAAGGGAAGGTAACACCTAGCGAACGAGCGGCTGCTAGTCCCTTGTGGCCCACTGTCGAATCAGCCAACTTTTCTGCTTGGGTAATGCCGACTAATGGTGCAAATGTGCGATCGGGCCCCGGAACTAATTTTGCGATCGTGAGTGTCTCGCCTTATCAAGCAACTATCCAATTTGACGGCTGGACTTATGGGGAGCGCATTCCTGACGAGCAACTAGGAACACCCGATGAGCGGTGGTATCGGATCGCAGGTACAAATAACTGGATGGCAAGTGCAGTTGTTTTCGGGAATGCACCCGGATCTACCCCGCTACCACCTGTTCAAGCGCCGCCACAACCTCTCCCCCCTGCCCTTTTACCCGGACAAGGAAAAGTGCCAGCTAATGCAGGCTCGTTTATAAAGACAGTAGTCAGCAATCAAGTAACCACTCACTACTACCAGAACGGATATTTGATGGTGCAGCCAAATGGGCAGCAAAGTTGGTACGCTTTGGGTTCGAGTGCGTTGCCATTGCTGCCAGTTCCGGTTCCAAAGCCCGTTACAGTATTGCCGTCGCCTCACGGCAGCACAGGGGGGTGGCAAGTGCAATTTTGGAATAACAAAAATCTCTCAGGTAATCCAACTTTTACTCGCGCCGAACCACCAGGAGAATTGCGATTTTCTGCTGGAGGAGTTCCATCCGGGACTATTGGAATTCCTGCGGATGGCTTTTCAGCCCGCTGGGAAACCACTAGCAATTTTGAAGGCGGTTTTTATAACTTCATCAGTCAGGCAGATGATGGCGTGAGAGTTTACATTGATGGTGTCAAAGTTGTTGACAAGTGGAAAGACCAAGCTGCTGCTCGCAATGATGCTTTTGTCGCCGTACCGAAGGGTCAACATAAAATAGTTGTCGAATACTTTGAAAATGCTGGAAATGCAGTTAATAACCTGCGGTGGGAAGCGTCAAATATTCTGAAAAATTGGACAGGTGAATTGCGTCCAGTCGGTTACGATGGCGGAGCAGTTCACGACACTTATCTCAACAGCTATCAGCGCAATGGCGGCATTTCCAAACTTGGCTATCCGATTAATAAAGTCCATCCTTGGACCCAAGGCTACACTCAAGATTTTGAGGGAGGCTCTGACGGCAAAGGCGCGATTATGAAGTCAAACGCCAACGATAATTCTTACTGGGTTGGCAACGATTTCTGGACAACCCTTTTAGCAACTGGCGGTGCTGACGGTATTTTAAAATATCCGACTTCTGACCGTTACTTCACTAAGTCTGGCCAACGACAAAATTTCCAAGGGGGTGCCATTCTCAAGTCTAAAAACGGAACCTTCCCTATCTTTGGCGGGATGGCTGGAAAATATTTCGAGCTCGGAGCAGAAAACAGCTTTCTGGGATTCCCCACTAGCGGTGAAATAGGTCTGGGTGACGGTTGGATTATTCAGAATTTTGAGAGAGGTTACATTCTTTATAAAGAAGGAATGCCAACCATTGCTTACAATACTAAGGCAATAGAAAGCTTGCCACCAGATAGCGGTCATGGTAGCACTTCGGACTGGCACGGTCAGTATTGGAACAATAAGAATTTAGTTGGTTCTCCGCAGTGGTCGCAATACGAACAAAAAGGTGAATTGCGGTTCGCGGCTGGTGAAGGGGGGCCGCCCAATACCAGAGGAATTAAAGAAGATAATTTCGGGGCGCGTTGGATTACCACTAGCTATTTTGACGGTGGCATCTACAACTTTATCAATCAAGCTGATGATGGAGTACGGGTTTATGTGGACGGCAAACTGACTATTGACAAATGGAAAGACTCGGCGTTTGAAAAGAAAACAGCTTTTGCAGCTATTGAGCCTGGATACCATCAGGTCATGGTGGAGTATTTTGAGAATGGTTCTGCGGCCGCTAATACGCTGAAGTGGGAACAAGCAAATCCTCCTAAAGAATGGGCTGGTGAGTTCTATCGAGGGAAGGATCTAAATGATAACAACTTCGCTGGAAATCGCGGTGGCGGAACGAGTTTCTTAGATAAAGATTGGGGAAATAGCCATGAAGCGGGCGTGCCCATTGGTGACGACGATTTTTCAGATCGTTGGGCAACAACTCGCTATTTCGATTCGCCGGGAATTTACAAGTTTACCAGTCAAGCCGATGATGGTGTCCGGGTATGGGTGGATGATAAGCTGGTCATTGATAAGTGGGGCAACCAACCATTTGTTAGCAATGAGGTGCTAATTTCGCTGGATAAAGGTCATCACAGAATTCGAGTCGAGCATTTTGAAAATGCTGGGATTGCAGCGAATAAGCTGAGCTGGCAGAAGTTACGATTTTTGCCAATACTCGGCCCAGGTGTCATCGGTTTAGTTCAACAGGAACCTTGGGTGGCTGAGTATTTCAATAATCGAGATTTGAGTGGGGCACCTGTTGTAACTCGCGCGGATCGTTCTGCTACCCCAGGATTGAGTTTAAACTGGGGTGAGGGCAGCCCTGACAGCCGAATTCAAAGGGATAATTTCTCATCGCGACTGACAACTCACCGACAATTGCCTGCTGGCACTTATAAGTTCAAGTTGCAAGCTGATGACGGGGCGCGATTGTATATTAATGGTGAAAAGGTTATTGACCGCTGGAACAATCCGCCTTTTAACGGTCACGAAGTAGAAATTACTCTCCCGGCTGGACTGCATACGCTGCAAGTCGAACACTCGGAAGATGTCGCACCAGCTTATCTGAATTTAGATTGGGATTACTCTCCTAATAGCCCTAATTACCCGATCGATCCTGCTTTGCAGTCTGCCTACAATAGTTTTGCAACTCAGTTAGGTACAAGCGCGATCGGAGTTGCGATTACTCAGTTACCGCCGAATCCTTTGAGTAATAAAATTCAGGAATTCCGAGGTACTTTGGGGCGGGGAGCTTTGTTGAAAGAAGCGGGAAGTTCCACTGTTAGCTATGTGTTCGGCAAGTTGTGGGAGGCTTATCAAAAAGCTGGTGGTTCTAATGCTTTGGGTTATCCTTTGTCTTCTCAAAAGGATTTGGGCAATGGCGCTTATGAGCTGGATTTGCCAAATGGGAAGCTGTTCTGGGCACCGGGAATGACGAATCCCACTTACTACGAATATTTCAACAACCGTTTGACTATTCCTGCTGATAGTTGGCGGGGTGAATATTTCAATAATCGGGATTGGGCAGGAAGTCCTGCTATGGTTCGCGGTGATAGTCCTTCAGCTAGTAATTTGCATAAAGAATGGGTGCTTGGTAGCCCTGGGCCTGGGGTGCAAGCTGATAATTTCTCCGTGCGCTGGACGACGAATCGACCGTTTGACCGAGGAACCTATCGCTTTGTCGGCAACCACGATGACGGTTTTAAAGTGGAAGTTAATGGTCAAGCACCCATTGACAAAATGATAGAAGTGGCAACACAGACAACTGGTTATGGAACTTTTACTCAACCCGGTCAATATCCAGTGCAATTGAAATATCGGGAGTATGGTGGGGGTGCAACGGCTCAACTTCGCATGGAGAAAGCTTCTGATTTTGTTGTCGGTCTTGAAGCTAACAATAACCAGAGCATAGAATTGCCTGATGCTTTTAATAAACATGGGGGCTATGACCGAGTTGGTGTGCCCACTAATAACGTTCATTTGTGGGGTAATGGTTATGTCCAAGATTTTGATGGCGGGGCGAATGGTTGGGGCATTCTGATGCGCCGTCACAATACGACAGTCTTCTATTATGTTTCTGGCAAAATCTGGGAAGCTTACCGTAACACCGACAACGGTGCCCCCGGTTGGTTAGGTTATCCCACTAGCGATCCTTTTCAGGAAGGAGGAGTTACTCGTCAAAACTTTGAAGGGGGTTACATTACTTTCAATGGTCAAACAGCAACAGTCCACCGTCCTACTCCGCCTGTGCAGTCACAACCCGATCCAGGTGTAGGTGGAGGTGGAAAATATTATCCTGAGTTGTCTTCTTTCAGTGACAATAAATGGGATATACAAAGCGGAGATGATAATCAGTTCCGCTCAGATTCGCCATTTGGTGGCGGAGATCAACGCTGGAAAACAGATGATGCAGTCAGACAAGTTTATACCGATCTTTCCAACGATGTTTTTGGGTATCGCGTTCCCATGACCACAGGTTATGCCTATGACCAAAGCTATTACTCAAGTAATGGAACTTGGCACGCAGGGCTTGATATGGGCGCAAGTAATGGGGCTACAATTAAAGCTGCCATTGGAGGAACAGTTGAGTGGATTAGTGGCTCAGGCGATGGCTACGTTTTTGTAGGAATTAACTCTGATGATGGTCGTCAATGGGTTTATGGTCATTTGAAATCTTCAAGTGGTTTATGGCGGGGTAAACGAATCAATGCTGGTGAAACTGTGGGTTTAGTAGGCTGGTACGGTGGTGCGCCACATTTACATCTTGAAGTCGAAAACGGTTTTGCTTATGGCGGTACACAAGGAGCTATGACAAACCGAGGCATATTACTAGGTGTTACTGTAAGCCCACTTATGGCTTATTGGCAGTGGCGAAACCGATAGTAATGTATTCACAACTAAGTTTGGATTTAGGCCTATCGCACTTCCTCCTTTACCTAAAAGAGCGATCGCCCTTTGCCCAAACAAAAGAAACCGGGTTTTTCAGATCGCCTTTGCCTATACACCGATATCTTGTGCAAAAACCCGGTTTCTGAACCCCCAAGCGATCGTCCTTGTCGGATAAAAAGAGCGATCGCTTTTTTGCCACAAATGCGATCGCCCTTTACTCCTTTTTCTCAACCAAGGGCAATCGCTACCAATTAATTACCGTTAAAATAGTTACCTTTGCGAACTCTCGATCGGCCGTCACCAAACTTGCTGAATTTTGGATTGCCATTGCTGCAATAACCGCATCCGGTAGTTTCAAGCGATGTTGCTGGCGAATTTCAATGATTTTCTCAATCAAAACAGCATCCATCGCCACTAAACCAAGAACCTCCACTCGTTGCAGAAACTGCTCAAAAATCTGACGATCGTCTTGAGTCAACCCCGGAAATACCAGAAACTCAATTTTGCTAATAACTGAAACTCCGATCCAATCCGCATCTTTAAGTAATTCAATGAGTTGAATATTCCCTTGAAGCAAAGCAACGATCGCATTCGTATCCAACACATAGCGATTACCACTCATCGCGTAGATTCCTCTGCATTGTTACTGCATCTCCCTGCCAAGTTAATCGCCCCACCAAATCAGAGAAATCATAGCTAGGTTTCTGCTTCTCCTCTGATGAAACCGGATTCAAAACAACTAAAATTTCCCGTTCTTTTAGCAATCGTAACCCAGCCAGAATAACTTCAGAAGCAGATGAGTACCTACCGTTTTTGACTGTTGATTGAACAAACTGCTCTAGTTCAGGAGTTAAGGATATATTCATGATGTTGAGTCACCTATTTGAGTCAACTACTACCCCATAATAACAAAAATTATCAAATTTTGTTATTTAATATTTTTTGCGATGGGAAGATTTTGCGATATCCTTGCTTGTAAGTGCAGATTAGCGATCGCCCTTAGTTCCTCTTTCTCAAAAAAGTGCGATCGCCCTTTTGGAATTTGTCAACAAGTGCGATCGCCCTTTCTTGCTTTTTCTCAACCAAAGGCGATCGCCCTTTTGGAATTCGTCAACAAGGGCGATCGCTCTTTTTGATATGGAAAAGTCGATATCTCTTTTGTTCTGAGTCAAAAAGGGCGATCGACTTTTATTTAAGCTGCCACGATTGCCGGACTCGGAGGCACTAAATCTTCTTCTTGGCAATACTCAAGGTAGCTGGATCTCGCTTCTTTAGCATTGGCGATCGCTTCTTCATAAGTTTTCCCATAAGTACAGGGCTGCATTGCAATTGTTGCAAACTCTGGCAGTGTTACCAAATACAGTCCATCCTCTTGTGACCATTGAATTAATAAACTCTAGCGGTAATTCATTCCTCTGATTCCTCTGCTGAAGAATTGTTTCTAACTCTTGAATTGCTTTTTTTAACAAGTTCTCCAAATACAATGGTGTATCCTCAACACAAGAAGAGATTTTAGGATCTGCTGTGGCGCTAGTTTGGGTGGCGGTGTGGCATTTCTGGGGGTGGCCGGGGGAAGTAGAAATTGCTAGAGGTAAGCCGGAGGCTAAGAAAAAGCGATCGCCCAATTCTAATTCAGCCTCTCCTAATCCGGTAGAACAAGAACTAAATCAGCTCAAAGCGACAACTGGAATGAATCGGATGAAGCCTGTGAGACGATCGACCCAGCCAACTCCTGAAGTTGCTCAATGGTATGTGTTTCGCAGCGGTGAAGCCAAAGGGCCCTATACCAAATTGCAATTATGGGAGGTTCAGGAAATCACAGCCCGAACCAAAGTGCGGCGCGGGGAAGCCGAGTGGCAGCGCGGCGGTGAAATTCCAGAATTAGCGTCGTACCTCACTCAAAAATAAGACAGTACACGTCACCGCACGTCGATCGGCGCTTAAGACGATCGCGCTGCCCAGAAAGTAGCGCTATTCTTAGAAAAGGGATTTGTGTCAGCGAGACTCCCGGAGATTTTTATGAATATTACTTTGAGTCCTGAGCAGGTGAAATTGATCGAAGCGCAATTAGCATTGGGGCAGTTTAGCTCGCCGGAAGAGGTGATTACAAAAGCCCTCCAGACTTTGACTCAAACACGCCAGCATTATTGGGAGTGGGTGGAGGAGGTGCGCTCTTCGGTGGAGGAAGCGGAGGCGGAACTATCGCGGGGTGAGGGAATCCCCTTAGAGACTGCCATCGAGCAATTACAGGAAAAGTTTCGCAAGGCACGAGAGGTTCAGGGATGAGCCGATGCTTTGTCTCTCCAACTGCAAGCCGAGACTTGAATGCCATTGGTGATTATTTTGTTGGCTCAAGTTTATATAAAAAAAAGCCCTCAACTTTGTGAGGGCTTTGCGATGCCAGGAACGAGACTTGAACTCGTGACACGTGGATTTTCAGTCCACTGCTCTACCAACTGAGCTATCCCGGCTTGTTTTTTCGCGCTTTACTATCTTAGCAGACACATACAGAATTTAGCAAGCACTTTTTCAAATTAATTTTCGATCGCCCGGAACCGCCCGCCTGTAAGCTAAAAGCTGCAACCTAAAATCCAAGAATCGCAATGGCACAGCAACATCGGGACAGCGAGGGCAAGAGTCTGCTTGTCTTAGGCATAATTTGGCTGCTGGGGGCAATTAGCGATCGCCTCTGGTTTGCCCTCGATCGATCTGTCCCGGCGTGGGATCAAGCAGATTACCTGACTAGCACCCTGAAATACTTGCAGGCGTTGCAGCATCCTCAGTGGTTTTCCGGGGAGTGGTGGACAAACTTCTGGCTACTTTCGACGAAAATTCCGCCCTTGGCATACATCTTAACCGTTCCGTTTCTTCAGGTTTTCGGTACTGGGGGCGATCGGGCAACCCTCGTTCATTTATTATTTAGTGCAATTCTCCTCGCTTCAGTCTACAGTCTGGGCGTCCAATTATTTAACAGGCAAGTCGGTTTGTGGGCCGCTGCAATTTGCGTTTTGTTACCCGGACTTTATCGGTTCCGCTTGCAATTTTTGCTCGACTATCCCCTCACTGCTGCGATTACTTTTGCTTTCTATTGTTTGACAATGTGGAAGCAGGAATCAGGAAGGCACGACACTGATTTTGACACGGATACACGGATGAATTATGGAGGAGAAGGAGAAATAAGGAAGAAGGAAGGAGGAAGGCACGACACGGATTTTGGCGCGGATACACGGATGAATTATGGAGAAGAAGGAGAATTTTTTTCTCTTTCTCGATCGTCTTGGTTTTGGGCGATCGCATTTGGAATTTCTCTGGGTTTATCAATATTAGTTAAACACACTACCGTATTATTTCTGTTTACCCCGATTGTGTGGTTGGCTTTTGGTGCTGTGCGACAAAAAGCTTGGGGGAGATTAGGTCAATTAGCAGGTAGTTTGTTGCTGTCGGTGGCGGTGTTTGGCCCGTGGGCGAAAACCAATTGGCTGTTAATTTTGACCGGGGGAAAACGGGCAACGGTGGATTCTGCGATCGCCGAAGGAGATCCGGCCATCAATACGATCGACGCTTGGATTTACTACGGCCAACACTTACCCGAACACATTTCTTGGCCTCTGTTACTTATTCCCTTAGTAGGATTGATACTTTATTGGCGTCGTCGGCAAGATCGTTCGTCCATCTTGCATCTCAACTCCTGTCGCTGGCTGGCTGTTTTCTGGGGAGGAGCTTATTTAATTAATTCTCTAAATATCAACAAAGATGACCGATATGTGATACCTTATTTGCCAGTTTTATCTATTTTTTTAGCCTACTGTTTAACGCTGTGGCCTTCTCGGTGGGGACGGCAAATTCGCTGGGGTACAATTGGCTTGGTAATTTTGGCGATGCTGTTGCATATGTGGCCTCTGGGAGGTGCTTTTGGACATAGCTTAGTTCAAATTATCAGTCCCGGCAATTCTAACTATCCTTACTTGGGGAAAGAGTGGCCGCACCGAGAGGTAATTGCAGAAATTATTGATAGGGAACCTTATTTGCAATCTACTTTAGGCGTGTTGCCTTCGACGCCGGAAATTAACCAGCATAATTTTAATTTTTACGGTGCTTTGGCTAATTTTCAGGTTTACGGGCGGCAGGTGGGAACGAATTTAAAAGACGTGCCGCAAGATGTGCGATCGCTCTCTTGGTTCGTAACTAAAACTGGCCCGCAAGGTTCGATTCGCGAACGGATTAAAAAAGCGCAAAATGCAGCCGTAACCGCGATTGAAAAAGGTGAGAAATTTCAGTTAGAAAAAACTTGGATTTTGCCAGATTATACTAATTTAAATCTTTATCGCAAGCGAGTGCAGCCTGTCGAAATACAGCCGTTGAATGAAGCGCGATCGCAAGTACAATTAGATCGAGTTACTGTCGGGGGAAAAGCAGTTCCCGGAGTGGCGCTATCGGTAACATATACTTG
Source organism: Microcoleus sp. D3_18a_C4 (assembly GCF_036702415.1). Taxonomy (NCBI): domain Bacteria; kingdom Bacillati; phylum Cyanobacteriota; class Cyanophyceae; order Oscillatoriales; family Microcoleaceae; genus Microcoleus; species Microcoleus sp. D3_18a_C4. The sequence goes on from NZ_JAUBTI010000052.1 coordinate 25,805, forward strand.
GTCTGGGCCTTGGCAGCAGTTGCAGTCTGGTTTAGTGTTGGTAACGTGGGAAAATCAGCAGTCTGGCGATATTCCACCGGGACAGACTTTCAGGATTTTACACGATCGCGCGATCGGCCAGGCGACTTTGCATCCGGGGATGCTGGAAGCGGATAAATTTGCTGTGGGGTTTCGAGTTGTCGATCGCACGGCGATGCTTCCTCCTGCTAATATTGCACCGGGAACTTACAATCTGCAAGCTACTTATCTAAATCGGAAAACTGGGGAAACTTATCCGATTAATGTGCCGGCAGTTAGTGTTAAGATCGAGGCAGAGCCTCTGGATATGCGTTCCAAGGCAGAGCCTGGGAACGAGGAGAAAGCACCTGGAAACGAGAATAATACAGATAAGCCTGAGTTAGATTTGGTGACTCAATTGCGGGCGATGGCGGTTAATTTACCCAAAGGATTGCCCGGTTTAGAACCCGTGTTCGAGCAGATTGGGCGCATTAATCAGTACGATCCAATTCAAGATTATACCGTGCAAGCGGAACAAGCGTTAGAATATCGGTTGAAACAGGAACCCAATAATCTAGAATTGGCTTATGCTTTGGCATTTTCGCGAGTATTGCAGCAGAATGTCCAAAGTGCGATCGCAGCCTTAGAAAAAGTCACTCAACTCGACTCAAAAAACCCTTACGCTTACGCCTATCTCGCTTTCGTACACCTGTACGGCTGGCATCCCAAAGCCGCTCAAACAGCCTTAAAACCTGCTCTCGCTCTCAACTCCAAGCTACCGGAAATTAGAATTTTAAACGGTGTAGCGGAACTAATGCAAGGTAATCTTATTCAAGCATGGCAAGATTTGCAATACTTAAAAAAACTAAAAATTTAACAATCCCTTTTATTGTTGTGGCACGGGCGTCCCGCCTGTGCTTCGCCTGTGCTTCGCCTGTGCTTCCGAATCGGTAAAAAACAGAAAACCAATGAACCAACCAAGAATAGTCTCTCTAATTCCCAGTGCCACCGAAATTGTAGCACTTTTAGGATTAACCGATGCAATTGTGGGCCGTTCCCACGAATGCGACTATCCCCCAGAAATCCAAAATTTACCTGTTTGCACTCAGCCTAAATTCAATCCCGAAGGAACTAGCAGCGAAATTCACAACCGCGTGACAGAATTGTTGCAAAATGCGCTGAGTGTGTATAAAGTAGAAATAGATACTTTGGAACAATTGCAGCCGACTCACATTATTACTCAAGCTCAATGTGAAGTCTGCGCTTGTTCTCTGACAGAGGTTGAACAAGCGGTAAGCACTCTGGTAAATAGCAAGCCGGAAATTATTTCTTTGCAGCCGAATCTGCTAGCAGAAATCTGGACGGATATTCAGCGAGTTGCTGATGCTTTGGGTGTAAATGGCAAAAGTGCGATCGACCTTTTGCAATCCCGCATCGATGCTATTATCTTAAAAACCAAAACATTAACCGTTAAACCCAAAGTAGCTTGCATCGAGTGGATTGAACCTTTGATGGCTGCGGGTAACTGGATTCCCGAATTAGTGGCAATGGCGGGAGGCAATTCGCTGTTTGGAATTGTCGGGGAACATTCCCCTTGGTTAAAATGGGAATCGCTAGTAGAAGCTAATCCCGATGTAATTATTTTCATGCCTTGTGGCTTTGATTTAAACCGCACTCGCAACGAAGCACTGCACATAACTAAATACGCAGAATGGGCTAATTTGCAAGCAGTAAAAACCGGAAAAGTTTACATAACTGACGGCAATTCTTACTTTAATCGGCCGGGGCCGAGATTGGTTGATTCGTTAGAAATTTTAGCAGAAATTCTCCATCCCGAAATCTTCGATTTTGGCCATCAAGGTAAGGGTTGGCAGCCATTTTTGTAAGTACCCGCAGCTAGCTAAAGCTTTATCTATATTAATTCTGAATTGCGGGCCATACAAATAAGGACACAACATTGTTGTGTCCTTATTTCGCTTTCATTTAACCGAATCTGACATCAATTGATGCAAAAACCGCTAGTCTTACTTCGCATCAGGGGGCATCAAAACCTTGTCAATTACGTGAATAACGCCGTTGCTAGCTTTGATATCAGCTTTCACAACATTAGCGCCGCTGACAGTAACTTTGCCTGCGTTAACTCCCACCTTCAGCGAACTGCCTTCGACACTTTTAACATCGCCGGATTTCAGGCTAGTAGATAAAACCGAACCAGGAACAACGTGGTAAGTTAAAATCTTAGTAAGTTTGGCTTTGTTTGCCGGTTTGAGCAAATCCTCCACAGTTCCTTTTGGCAAAGCAGCAAATGCCGCGTCTGTCGGTGCAAAAACAGTGAAAGGGCCTTTTCCTTGTAAAGTTGTAACCAAACCTGCAGATCCCAAAGCCTTCGTCAGTGTCTTGAATTGAGCGTCGCCAGATGCAATAGCAACAATATCCTTAGTAGCGGAAGTTGGTGCCGGTGAAGCGCCAGTTGGTGCCTGTGAAACGCCAGTTGGTGCCTGTGAAGCAGCGGTTTTCACATTTCCTGCAACTTGTTGAGTTTGAGTTGCATTAGCAACATTGGTGTTGGAGGTGATGTGAGCCCAAGCCGGGAAACCAATCAACGCGCTAGCGCCGATTATTCCTGCGAAACCTGTGAGTTGTTTCATCCAGCTAGGTAAATTTTGATTTTTCATTTCGCTTGCATTTCCTTATGAGATCAAACAGTGAACATGAATTGTTATGTTAGCCAAATCTCGACAAAAAGCAAGGTTGCCAGAGGCTAAGGTAGAGAGAAAATTCTCTTCGATCCCCGATCGACCAAAACTTCCTTAATATAACGCAACCTAAGAAATCTGGCATCAACCGCTAAATCTGTAACTCAAAACCTCAATCACCGAACCAGTTTGAGGTAAGTCAGCAGATTTGATCGAAATCGTGTCATTATTCAATCGGCGCACCGGCGTACCATCCATCAGCGCCAAGAATTCATCTAGCGGCACCAAATCGCACGCAGCAGCATCGGCGGCTTGGGTTTTGAAATGTGTCGGAATCACCATCTTTGGTTTGAGAAGTTGCAAAGTTTGCTTCGCTTCCGCCGGAGTGTAAGCTTTCGGCCCGCCGCCCACGGGAATCAGCACTACATCGGGCCGCCCGATCAAGATTTGTTCTTCAATGCCGATCGGGCCAGCAACTCCGCCCAAGTGTAAAATCTTAACGCCCGCTTGCTGCCACAGCCAAGCCACATTGACCCCAAATCGCCGTCCTCCCTCACGGTCTTTTTGGGTACGAATCCCTTGAATCCGCAGCCCGTTAGACCTGTAAGACCCCGGTTCGTACAAAAGGCCGGGATTGCCCGCAAATCCGTCGATCGCCCCTTCATCGAGCAACCGACTGCTAATCAGAATCAAATCTGTTGGCACTTTAGGAGGGCGATAGCCTGCGGTACAGCCCAGGGGGCGAAAAGGATTCACCAGCACCCTCGCACCGCCACCGGTGAACAAGAAGCAAGTGTGGCCCAACCACTGAATCGACAAGGAATTAGTAGTTTGAGCTTGATAGCTTTCCCATCCAGATGGCAAACCAGTGGAGAAAGCTGCTAGCAAACCCGTCTGTGCGTAACGTATTAATTGTCGCCGTTTCATCAAAAACACTCGGTAAGTGGGAAACTCAGGGTATGAAAGACCTGAGAGGGAAAGGACACGGCGATTTCAATCGCCTTGAATCTTTCTGTATCCATTACCGCCTTGGAGTTGCTGGACAGGAGTGTACTTTTGTAATGCACTTTCGGCAGGACAGTTACTGCCTCAAACCTTGCAACTCTGTACGCATAATGTTTGCTCTTATGGAGCCTCCCTTTCGGGGTAATGTTCGCTTCGACCTGGTTATAAAGGCTTGTTAGACCTGCAACACTGTTTCAGTGACTTTAAAACTGTTTAATTGCAGATGACAGAGCGGAAAACTAGCGTCGCATTCTCCGGTGTCATGACCTAAATAACGTCTCCTCTGTAAAGAGGGGTCTGGTCAGAACAGCTTGCAATTTCTTACAAGCTCAGTGGCGTTGATTCCCTGAGTTCCTGACCTTGTGGTTGCGGTTATCGGGTGTTGGTCGTTTGTTGTTATACCACAAAACACCGTCAGTCGATTTTAGATTTTAGATTTTAGATTTTAGATTTACTTGCAGCATTGAATCTGGAATCTCGAACAGGAGTGTAAAATTTGGGGTTCACCACGACAGGAGTGGGGGGCTTGTATCCTTTTTGGGGCGGTTCAGGTGCGAAAATGTGTACCCTACTCTCACGGTAAGGTGCTATAAGAGCGAACCCTACAAATTCAGAGAAATTCAACTAAAGTCTTTCTAAGAAATTTCGCAATAATTGCTTCCCCGAAGTCGTCAAAATACTTTCCGGGTGAAACTGCACACCTTCAATGTGCGGATATTCCCGGTGTCGCACGCCCATAATCGTTCCGTCTTCAACCCAAGCCGTAATTTCCAAAACTTCTGGACAACTCTGCTTTTCAATTACCAAACTGTGATAGCGAGTTGCAATCATCGGCGATTCCACGCCCTTAAAAACTCCGGTTCCTGCGTGTTCTACCTGAGAAGTTTTGCCGTGCATCAACACGGGTGCAGAAACAATTTTGCCACCGAATACTTGACCGATACTTTGATGTCCGAGGCACACGCCTAAAATTGGTAGAGTCGGCCCCAACTCTTTGATTAATTCCAGAGAAATTCCCGCATCTTCCGGCCGCCCCGGGCCTGGAGAAATCACCACTGCAGCAGGCTGCAATTGCCTAATTTCTGCTAAGGAAATTTGGTCGTTGCGGTAGACTTGCACTTCGCGGGCTACCGGCAACTGGGCACCGAGTTCTCCTAGATACTGTACCAAATTGTATGTAAAACTGTCGTAGTTATCGATTACTATAATCACGGGTTAAGTTGGATTTTAGGTTTGAGATTTTAGATTTTAGGTTAACTCGCTCCCTGAAAGCAAGGGTTTTAAGATTTTAGATAGATGCCCCAGATAAAAATAGTTGCAATATAGACGAATAAAACTAAAAACCTCCCATTGGTCATCTAAAACCTAAAATTTGCTGAGGCCAATAAGTTACTGACGGGCGATCGCAATTTGAACGACTGCCCACAAAGGAGGAAGCAGAAGTGCAGCACCGACGATCGTAGCAGCCATTGCCGATACCAGAACCGCTCCGGCCCCGCAGTCTTTGGCAATTTTGGCTAGTTCGTGGTAAGATTGCCCGACTGTCAAGTCTACCACCGATTCGATCGCCGTATTCAACAGTTCCATTGCTAAAACTATGCCAATGGTGACGCCGATCACAGATATTTCTACAGGTTTCAGTTGTAAAAATAGGCCGAGTCCGATCGCCAAAGTGCCAATAACAGTGTGAATCCGAAAATTGCGCTGAGTTTCAAAAGCATAACTCAGACCCCCCCAAGCGTATCTAAAACTCGTAGCTAAGCTAGATGCGATTTTCCAGGACAGATCTCGGTTGTATTTCAAGGCTTTTTTAGACTCGTGGACTGTCTGGCTAGAAGAGTCTTGAGGCATGGGCAGAAACTGTGCGATTTGTGATGAAATTGAGGGTCTATCTAGTGTCATAAAGAACCAACTTTAATTTACAGAGATGAATGAAAGCTAAACTTTTCAAATTAACTACATCAAGTCTAGGTAACTTTTCTAAGTTTTTACTAAAGTTTTGGTTTAATTTCAGAAAGTTATGTTGGGCTTGACATGATTTGTTAAGTAACCATCAACTTAAGTTATGCTGTTTGGATCGTAAGACCGATCGCCCGCAGCAAAGTTTCTTGTCGATCGAGCATTTGAGTCAGACTTTCTTCATCCGGGTGATCCCAGCCCAAAAGATGCAGAAAACCGTGGGCTGCCAGCCAAGCTAGTTCGGTTTTCAGGGGATGTCCTTGCTGCTGGGCTTGTCGGTTAGCTGTATCGATCGAGATGACGATATCACCCAAGTATAGGGGTTCAGATGACTGCATTTCCTCTAGCTGAGGACAGTCTACCTCTAAAGCTGCGAAAGCTAGTACATCGGTCGGTCGATCTTGCTGGCGGTACTGGAGGTTGAGGGCTTGCATCTCCCTATCGGCGGTTAAACGCAGACTGACTTCGTAGCCCGGGGCAACTGGCACATCCGCCGCCTGGTTTTCCAGCCAAACGCTAAACCAATTTTCCCAGGTTTCGGCCCAAATCTCCCCGCTGGCTGCACTCTCAGCGAGGTTGGAAGCGTCGGCTGACTGCTGGGCTAGCCCGTAACAGTCCTCGACGTTCACCTCAATTAACATCTTTTTGCTCTCCTGTCAAGGGATATATTCAATTTTTTTACAAATTCCAATTGCGCGATCGAACGGCAGGGGATTTTGCTGTTGCTGGAAAGATACAGTAATCTTTTAGAGATTGCAACAGGCAGGCAGAACAATCAGCTTAACTCCCGATTAAGAAAGATGAAAAACATCAGCAGAAATTAGAGGCTGATTGTTTGAATCCGCGATTAAGAATTGAAATATCGATCGAGAAAAGCCAAACCGACGAGTACGCCTAAAAGTCCGATCGCTGTCAAGGCAAAATGAAACAGAGAAGTCGCCCGCTTGCGAACCATGTTCCGCATCGCCAGCTTGACATAACTCGGTGGAGGTGCATTGTTTGTCGGTGCAGCCGGGGTTTCGGCGGACTCTTCTGAGGCGGGAATTGCTGAGGGAGGTTGACTCATAACGGTTAGTTTAAAAGGTTAAGAGAGGGACTGTTGAGGACAGGCTCGTCCCGATGTTAACAAATATGTAACGTTTTGTGTAGGATTTTTTAGCTTTTCGATCGCCCCGGGCCCATTAAAGGGGGATTATACCAACAGATGAATGTGCGATCGCCCTGATTATCAATTCGATATTTTCTTTTCATCTTCAGATACACAGGGATAAATTAAATTCCCGATCCGTGTTCCTGTGCGCTTTAACAAAAATTTTTAGATTGTCAAGTCGCACAATCAAGCGACACTCACTTGAGTTAACTCAAATGAGTGTCACCAGAAAAAGCGACTGTTAACCAACCGCGACGGGCAGTTATTCATAGATATAGCCACGGAAAAACAGAAACAAAATTTTCCGGCTAAATAACCCAAGCTAAAAGTTAAATTACTCGCACAAAAACATGGAAGTTTCCACCTTTGAAATCCTCGCCGCACCGATCGCACCTGTGATGGGCATCCCTCCACAACTCATCCCAGTGGCTCGTCGAATCGTTCAGGGATACTTTCTCACCATCTCCAATCTCGAAGCGATCGACTTGCGATATCGGATTGAGTTTACCATCAGCTTACCCGTGCCGGCAAATCCTAATAAAATCTTGCTCAACAACGCTTTCTTAGTTGTTGACGTGGAAGGCACTAACATCGAGGTACCTCTGACTCAGCAGCCAGGGAAACCGAAGGTATATCGCGCATTTTTCACAATACCCGCTCACAAAACTGCATCTGTTCAATTGTTGCCCATTCTGCCAAAAACTCTGACTCCAGGTTTGTTGGAAGTGCGCGGCTATGTCTCGCTATTTGTGCCAGCGCGCTCCATCTTTCCAAAGCCTCAACCCCAAAGCAAGAAACCAGTCAAGGTGTTATTGAATCCCGAAATTCGCGGTACTTTCTTGCCAAACGATTTCCCATCCGAAAATCCAACTTTACCCGACTTCGATCAAATTAATTACACATTAGCGATCGCCAGTGGAAAAGGCTTGAACGAGATTACGCCTGAACCAGGTAAACCAATTATCATCGATTTACCAATTGTTGGCCCAATTTTGGAAGAGTTACGCAACGGTAATTTGGACTTGGCTACTTTGGAAGCAGACAATTCAGAAAAAGCTCAAATGCTCGTGCAACTGCTGGCCCAACTCGATGCCAATGATGTCAATTTGAAAGAGCTAAATACAGTGATGGATAAATTCGATATTCCTGTCAGAATGTCTCGCGGCTAGAACTGTTAAATGGTAAGTAACTGTAGGGTGGGCAATGCCCACTTTACGTTTACTTACGTTTAATTACCCCCACTTATACACTCACTGAGCTTTATTCAAATGTCGAACTCATTTAAATTTCAGCCTGTTTCTTTTAGTTGGGTTGCTGTTCATCCGCAGCCCAAAGGTGTTGTTCAATTTATTGGTGGAACTTTTTTTGGTAGTTTGCCAACTTTGTTTTATCGATATTTTTTACAGCAGTTGTTTGAAGAAGGTTATACCGTAGTTGCTTTGCCATTTAGATTTACTTTTCGTCACTGGCCGATCGCTATTGGGTTATTAAAAGAACAGGAGATACTGAGAACCGAACTGACCGAGATTGCTCAAAGATTAGGCTATGAAAGCGAAATTTATCAAGAACCATCGAGTTATTTTTGGGTGGGTCACAGTCTGGGATGCAAGTACATTGCTCTTTTAGAATTTTTAAGCGACGATCGGTATCCAAATATTGTGGAGAAATTCTGCGATCGCCCTGACTACGAACGGATTCAAAGGTTAATCGAAAATCTGGGCATCGACCGACCTTCAATTAAAGGCCAGCCGTCCTTATTAATTGCTCCTGATATCAGCAATACAGAGAGCGCTATTCCAGTGCGATCGCTAGCACAATTGTTAGACAAATTCCGCTTAGGAGTGCTACCAACCAGAGAACAAACTCAATGCTTTATTGCTAATAGTTCTCTGTTTAATTTGACTGCAATAATTTCTTTCGAGCTAGATGATATTGCTGGTTCTATCAAAGATATCAACAAAAGTCCCGAAGAACAAAAAAACAGCGATGTACTTTGGCTCATACAACAGCTAAGTAATAGAAAATTGCCTTTATTGAGCCAGGAAATAGAAGGCAAACATTTAGAGCCGATTGGCATCAAAATCGGTTATTATATTGTTGACCTCAATCCTTGGGATAAATTCATCAAACCTCTGAAAAGCCGATTTCTTGAATATTGGTCTGTTCATTTTTTGGAGGTTTTGAAAAAGCGGTTAGGCGCTTAAATATCGGTTGTTATTTGCGATCGCCCTTTCAATCCTCTCTCCTCCAACAGAGAATCGGCCCAAACAGCATCAGTTTCGGACAGTGGGGGAACTGGTGCGGCGGTGTAATCTATTCTAAAGTCATAGGCGGCGCGATCGTAAACCCCATTTAATAACCCTTGTAAATCTACAATTGGTTCCGCATCACCCGCGCGCAAAGGCAGGGGAAACTGAGGAATCATATCGGGTAAATTGAAAAGGTACAAATCCGCCAAAGGCCTTTGATTTCCGCGACTCACTAAAATTCGATAACTTGCCTCAATATCGTTACCAAAAACTGGTAGAGGTTGGTAACTTCGCAGCAAGTCAATTTCAACCATATGAGTGCGACTACCAAACACCTTTTCTCGCTTTGCTTCATACATTTCTCGCCCTTTGCCAGTGCGCTTATTGGCTGGTGACAGCACTTCAATCACTGTCACAACTTCCCTAGTTGCTGTATCTCGTACCTCTAAATATGCTTCCCTAAATTCCACAGGTACTGGCAGTCTTACTTTCAAAGCTTTCACAGGCGGTGCGGCAACTGCAACATTAGAAGAAGTAGGGTTGGTTGGACTAGGAGAACGTTGCACAGTGACATCAGGAATCCCCACTAATAGGGAATTGTCCCCGCTAAGCTCATAAACTCTTTTTTCAATATCGACGATATATTTTGGCAGCAACTGCGGCACTAATGATTCAAAAATGCTACTAATTAGCAAGTGATGTACTTGAGGCCAAAAATCAGGATGTTCTAAATAAGGATTCATCCCTGGAAACGGATTAGGCATTAATCTAGCTCCGGTTAATTTACCTACTTCTATTATCCCCTTAACCCTCTGTCCCGCAACAGAGAATCGGCCCAAACAGCATCCGTTTCTGACAGCGGGGGCACTGCATCGGCTGTGTAATCAATTTCAAAATCATAACCTGCGCGATCGTATACTTGATTAATCAGCGCCTGTAAATCCAGAACCGGCTCTACATCTTCGGGACGCAAAGGCAAGGGAAATGCAGGAATTGTATCGGGAAGGTTAAATAAGTATAAATCTGCGATCGGGCGTTGATTGCTGCGGCTGACTAAAACGCGGCAGTCGCTTTTATGGGAATGTCCGAAAACTGGCAAAGGTTCCCCACCACGCAACAAGTCTATTTCGACTAAATGGGTACTGCTATCAAATATTTTATTTCGCTTATTGTCATACTTTTCTCTACCTTCCCCCCGGCGTTTATTTGCAGGCGAAAGCACTTCAAGAACCGTGACAACTTCCTTGGTTGTCATATCGATTACTTCTAAATATCCTTCCCTAAATTCTTCCGACACTGGGATTCTCACTTTTAAAGGCTGCACAGTTCGGGAAGCGACGGCGACAGCATTAGATGCGATCGCACTTGCGGGAAGGCGTTTCTGTTGGATAGAGACATCAGGAATCGCTACTAATAGAGAATTTTCACCTTTGATTTCGTAAATTCGCTTTTCAATAGCGACGCGGTATTTCGGGCGCAATTGCGGAGTTAACGACTCCTTAATCACACTAATCAGTAAATGATGGACTTCTGGCCAAAAATCAGGATGTTCTAAATAAGGATTCATCCCCGGAAATGGATTAGGCATGAGCGTACTTCCCGTTTACCACTACTATTTTAGCAGCTCAATAAAAAAAACGCAGACAATATCAACATATCATCTGCGTTAATCCGCGTGCCTCTGCGATTAAAATGACCTAAAAATTGCCATAACTACTAATAGCCCCCTGCAACCTGCGAATCACTTCATCAACCGAAATCGCCCCCAACTCCCCAGAAGCCCGAGTCCGAATATTCAAACTATTCGCCTCAACTTCCTTCGCACCCACAACACCCATCACCGGAATTTTATCCTTCTCAGCATTGCGAATCAACTTGCCCAAACGCTCGCTATCCTCATCAGCTTCAGCGCGAATATTTAGCGCCTTCATCTTCGCCGCCACTTCCTTCGCAAACGGCAAAAACTCCGCGCTGACAGGCAACAACCGCACCTGAATTGGCGCCAACCACAGCGGAAAATCGCCCGCATACTGCTCGATCAAAATCCCGATCAAACGTTCCAAAGAACCGAAAGGAGCGCGGTGAATCATCACCGGACGCTTGCGAATACCGTCTTCAGCGACGTATTCCAAATCAAAACGTTCTGGCAAATTGTAATCTACCTGAACAGTTCCTAATTGCCATTCTCTATCCAAAACATCTTGGAAAATGAAATCGAGTTTCGGCCCGTAAAAAGCCGCCTCCCCAATTCCCTCAAAATAATTCATTCCCAAAGTTTCCACCGCGCGGCGGATTGCACCTTGAGCCTTTTCCCAAGCTTCATCAGAACCGATGTATTTCTCTAAATTGTTCGGATCGCGGAAACTCAAACGCGCCTTAAAGTTTTTCAGTTGCAGACTCTTGAATACTGACAGAATCAAATCCACCACATTCAAGAATTCAGCATCCAACTGTTCCGGCGTGACAAATAAGTGGGAATCATCCACCGTAAAGCCGCGCACCCGCGTTAAACCGCCCAATTCTCCCGATTGTTCGTAGCGGTAAACTGTGCCGAATTCTGCCAACCGCATCGGCAATTCGCGATAGGAACGCAATTCGCTTTTGTAAATTTGAATGTGAAAAGGGCAATTCATGGGTTTCATCACAAAACCCTGTTCGTTTGCTGCCGCTTCCTCATCCTCCGCCATCAGCGGAAACATATCTTCTTTGTATTTCTGCCAATGTCCAGAAATTTTGAACAAATCGACTCTGGCAATGTGCGGAGTCACTACTTGCAAATAGCCCCGCTTGATTTGTTCTTGTTTCAAGTAATCTTCTAAAATACTTCTCAAAACAGTGCCTTTCGGCGTCCACAAAGGCAAACCCGGCCCAACTGCATCGGCAAAGATAAATAAGCCTAATTCTTTGCCTAATTTGCGGTGATCGCGCCTTAATGCTTCTTCTTTGCGGTGTTTGTATGCTGCTAGCTGTTCGGGAGTTTCCCAAGCAGTACCGTAAATGCGCTGTAACTGAGCTTTGGTTTCGTCGCCGCGCCAGTACGCGCCTGCTAGGCTTTCTAGCTCGATCGCCTTTGGATTCAACTCACTGGTATTATCTAAGTGAGGCCCGGCGCACAAATCCCACCATTCCTCGCCCACATGGTAAAGAGTAATCGGTTCTATCAAACCTTCTAAAATTTCTAATTTGTAAGGTTCGTTAATCTCCTTAATTCTGCGTTCCGCTTCCTCGCGGCTGACTTCTTCCCGAATTACAGGCAATTTACGGTTGATGATTTTGATCATCTCTTTTTTAATGGCTTTTAAATCCTGTTCCGTAAAAGGTTCGGGAGTGTCAAAGTCATAATAGAAACCGTTTTCAATCCAAGGGCCAATGGTCACTTGCGCCTTGGGAAATAACTTCTGCACCGCCATCGCCATAACGTGGGAGGTGGTGTGGCGAATTTTTTTTAGTGATTCCGACTCACTCGTGCGGGGCAACTCAATTTTAACGGACTCTTCTGGAGCGGACATGGATTCTGAGCTAGACATCGGCTGAATTAGCAATTAATTTAGTTGCAGTTGCTTCTATCTTACTCAGATTGGGACAGCAAGCGCCGACTTCAGGTTGGGGGACACCCTGGGAAATTAGGTCATTCTGGGTATGGGGCATGGGGCATTGGGCATTGGGCATAGTTTTTTTCTTTCTTCTTCCTTTCATCCGTTACATCCGTTACATCTCAGATGTTGCACCATTGTCAAGAACGGGCAAGATGCCCGTTCCACAAAGAATGAGTTTTCTTGTGGAACAGGCATCTTGCCTGTTCCTAAAGAAGTAATTGAGAATGGTGCAAGATGTGAGTTACATCCGAAGAAAGCGAATCCCTTGCCGAACTTCCTTCTGCTATGGGCTATTGCTAGCGAGTCTGAGCCGATATTGCACAATTTGGGGATTTCGACTCAAAAATCGCTGCTGACACCATTAAATTTATTCACACCCACCTACTAATTGTTGTGAAACCCTTGAATTTTTATTAAAAATATGTTACAATTTGTAAAGACCGTCTAAGACTATAATAGATAAATAACCCAATTTTGATCCATGCCTAATTCCAACTTGCCCGAGCCAGAATTGCTCAAAGCGTTACTGGAACCGCTCTTAGAGGATTTCAATTACTGGTTCGACCGATCGGCAAAACTCTTAGAAACTGAAGAAATTCCCTTTCTGGGCGACGAAGATCAATCTGACTTGCTGGCGCGAGTCAAACAGGCTCAGCAAGAAGTAGGCGCGGCTAAAGCTCTATTTCAAGCAACCGGAGGTCAAGTTGGGATTGAAACAGCAGCACTGATGCCGTGGCACAGACTGCTCGCCGAATGCTGGCAAGTATCGGCGCGCTTTCGCTCATTGCAGTCAGCTCCCCCTGGAAAATAAGGAAGCGAGTTCAAGTTAAATTTGCAGTCAAATCCCCAATCTTGGGAAATGTGGCGGCCCACTTGACCACCTCAAACAGATTTCCAGTTAATAAGTTATCAGAAAATTGGGTTTAAAAGCCCGTCCTTTTAGGAAGGCTTTATTTCCAAAAAGTTCTAAAAGTTTCCCAAATAGTACCCTATACTACAAAGAGATACAGGTAGAATAACCGCGAGCATCGAATGGATAACCAACCCCAAAATGACCCGCTTGAGAAACAATAATGTCTCGTGGGTGGCGAAAACCACAAAAACATAGCTAGGGTAGCCATCGCGCACCCATACCAGAAAACTCAAAATCTTAGTAGTTAGATGTACGCCAAGGGCATACGGGAACAAAGGGAATGAACCCTTAACGCTTGGGGAGACAAGCCCTCTGGGACTATTCAAATTAGGCTCGAAGCTTCGTTCAATTGGACGGGTTTTTGGTTTAAATATTGCCGAAGGGATGAATAGTTTAAAGGTATGTCAGTGAACCAAGAATCCCCGCGTTTACGGCCGGGAGTGTCAATACTTGCTGAAACACTTTTGTAAATTGCTGTGTGGCTGTTTAGCCCGGAGGAGAAGATAATGTTGCACCTGCTTTATATTTTAGCTTTTACCGTTCTTGCTTTTCTGGCAGTCGGTAACTTAATCCGCAGTCTCGTCACCGTTGGTATGGAGTCCCAGCGCCCTCAACAGTTCAGGGCAAATAATCCCTACGCATCCTATCCTCGCTCTCAATCTGTACCGCATCCAGAACTTTTAGACGAACACGGAAATGTTGTCAATGAACCGCTGTTAGTGATGCGTTCGCTGACTGTCCAAGACGCCCGCGAACAATTAGATGCTCTCTACAAATCATCTCCGGGCGGCAGCGACGAAGGGGGCGAACTAGCCTGATACAACCACAGCCGCAGCATTTATACTCAGGGGCGATGCCTCAAAAAAATATAGGACTTACACGGTAGGTGTCCGAAGCCCGGTTTATTCATAGATGGTGGGTAAAAACCGGGTTTCTTGGGATCAGTCGTCAAAATAATTGGTCGTTAGTTTTTAACTAATGGCTAATTATTTGCGCTTTTTTAAAGTTTAATTACCGATTAACCAGATCGATCGCCAAAAAGCGATAATTATGGCACTGATATCCAATAGAGCGAGGATAGTTTGACACTCAAGTACAGGGAAACTAGGAATCGGGGCGGGCACGGCGGAGCGAATTGGGGCGAACACCGGGATACTCCTGGAGAGCGAAACCGATTTCTTTGTACTTTACTTACCGAGAAAATGGGTTTAAAGCCCTGCCCTTCTAGGGCGGCTTTTTTCTTATCAATCGTGTTGTCCCTTTGTAACAGTATGGTACAATACTGAGACAAGGAGGTACTACAAGTGTTTTCTCTAACCTACGAGTTTAAGCTCAAACCTACCGTCAGCCAAGTTTCACTGTTTGAAGACTGGCTAGAACAGTGTCGGCGGGTGTATAACTACGCACTTGCTGAACGGAAGGCTTGGTATAAGTCTCGTAGTTGCCTGGTTAATGCTTGTTCCCTACATTCCGAGTACATTATTCCTGCTGATGCTAAGCGTCCTACTTATGCTTCTCAGTGCAAAAGTTTAACAGCAGCAAAAGAAAAAATCCCCGCTTTGAGGGTAGTTCAATCGCAAGTTCTACAACAAACACTTAAACGGTTAGAACAAGCTTTTGTTTCAATGTGGGAGAGAAACTTTGGCTTTCCTCGGTACAAGAAGTCTGGTCGCTGTAAATCTTTTGTTTTTCCACAACTGGGGAAATCGCCTTTGAAAAACGGGATGATTAACCTACCTAAAATAGGTTGGGTTAAGTTCCGACAATCAAGGGAGATACCTGGTGATGCCTTGGTGAAACAAGCTCGAATTGTTAAACGATCTAGCGGTTGGTACGTGATGCTTAGTTTGCAATGGGGCGTATCTGTACCTCAAGCAACACCATCAGGAGAAGCAGTAGGAATCGACGTAGGATTAATCAGTTTTCTCGCTACATCATCTGGGCTAACACTACCAAGACCGAGGTTTTTTGTAGACCTTCAACGCAAGCTTAAATTGCTGCAACAAAGAGTCAACAGAAAGAAACTTGGGTCAAATAATTGGCGTAAAGCTCAAACGAAAGTGGCAAAACTCCATGAACATATAAGCAACACCCGCAAGAACTTTCATTGGCGTACTGCTCACTTGCTTTGCAATCAGGCAGGAATGATATTTGTTGAAGACTTAAATTGCAAAGCTCTAGCTGCGGGAATGTTAGCCAAGCACTGCCTAGATGCGGCTTGGGGACAATTCTTCAATATTCTGAAACAGTGTTGTTTTAAGCGTGGAGTCTTTTTCAGGGAAGTTGACTCTAGAAAAACAAGTCAAATTTGCCCTAACTGTGGAGTGGAGACAGGTAAAAAAGATTTGTCAGAACGTATCCACAAATGTAATAGCTGCGGGTATACAACTGATAGAGATGTTGCCGCAGCCCAAGTAGTTCTACGACGAGGACTTGCAGCGGTAGGACATACCGTCAAGATGCTTAATGAGGGCAAAGTCGTTGGACTCCCTACGAGTTAAGAATCTTCGCGCTTATAGGGCGGAGAGTGTCAACAAGTGCTGTAAATCTATCAGATACTGAAGAAGGAGCGCTCTAAAGCTCCTATCGATCCTGTTTTGTCATCGGCAAAAATGCACGTTTAAAGCTAGATGATCGTCCCTATTTCGCTACTGGCAGAACTTCTGCAAGCTTTGCCCCAACTGCGGGCACAAATTTATTTCAAATCTTCCATGACAGCCCTGTCTCACGCTATGGAAGACTTAGTTTTGGCGGGTTCCGACGACGAACCCCTAGTGATTGCCAGCTTTCAGCGAGAGCGCTTCTACCGCCAGGAAGCTCACCGCTACCGGCGAATTGCCTCACGATCCTCTCAGGTATACGTGCTAGCAGCACCGGAAACTGAGTTTAAAAATTCTTCGGAGTGTCACGAAACTGTGGCGTTTGAACCGGAGGACGGATTAAGTAAAGAGTGGCACTTAGTGGTGCTGGGGCAAAACTACTCAACTTGCCTGATTTGTCAAGAAAAAATTGTGCCGATCGACAACCAGGACGATAGCGGGCCGCTGGTGATGGATCAAGCTCGCAGATTTGAAGGAATTTGGACGTTCGATCGCGAGGTAAGCTCCAAAGCGGCCGCATTGTTGCTCGATAGAATAGTCAACTATCGCCCGGAATTGGCCGAAAAGATCGATCGAGCCCGAACTACTTACAAGCTCAAAACACCGAAAAAAACGAGGAAATCCGCCGCTTCCAAAGCCGCCAAACCCGACAAAAGTACGGCAAAAAGCTCAAAAATTCCCAATCCAAAATTGAGCGATGCTTTTACCGAACGCTTAGTCACCTACTTGCAAGCAGGCCAGCACAAACTGCTCAAAGCATACGCCGCCATCGCCGCCCAGGAACGCAAAGAACGCCTGGTAAACTTAATTACAACGGCAATGCGGCAGTCTCTCAACCCACAAGAAATCGTCGAAGTTGCAGTTCAAGAACTCGGCACTGTCCTGTCAGCAAGCCGATGTTTGATTTATCGGTGCAAGGCCACAGATGTGGCGGTCAAAATCGATCGCGAGTTTTTGGCTCCCGGCGCTAGTTCCATGCTGGATCAGACTTGGCTGTTGCAGGAAAATCAAATATGGATCGACGCGGTGGCGCGGCAAGAGCGAGTTTACATCCAAGACACAGCACAACACCCGCTAATTGTCAATAGAAAATTCCTGGAAAAAACTGTAAAAAATGGGCAAATTGTCTCTTGGTTAATGGTGCCAGTGCTTTATCAGGGGCGGGTTTTGGGAATGGTGGAAATGCACCAGTGCCGATCGACTTTGGCTTGGGAAGAAGACGAAATTGCTTTAGTAGAGGCGATCGCCACCCAACTAGGAGCAGCCTTAATTCAAGCAGAAACCTACGCTCATTTAGAAGAACTCAACCAACAATTAGAAGCATTAGACCGCACTCGCAGCAATCTAATTGCCATCACCGGACACGAACTTCGCACTCCACTTTCTACGATTCAAGTTTGTTTGGAAAGTTTGAACTCGGAACCAGATATGCCAGCCGAATTGCGGCAAATTATGTTAGAAACTGCCCTCGGTGATGCCGATCGAATGCGGAAACTCGTGCAGGATTTCTTAACTCTTTCTCACTTAGAAAGCGGGCGAGTTCAATGGAATGTAGAATCGCTGACGCTGCAAGAATGTGTTGATTTAGCCCTCAGCAGCGTGCGATCGCGTTGCGGACTCGATCGACAGTTACCGGAAATTATCGCCGAAGTGTCCGCAGAATTGCCTTTAGTGCAAGCTGACGGAGAGTGGTTGGTGGAGGTTCTCTCCAAACTGCTAGACAACGCTTGCAAATTCACCACACCTCAAGGAAGCGTGACCATAAGAGCCAAATGCAACGGTTCTCGGATGGTGGAAGTGCTCGTAGCCGATACGGGGAGGGGAATAGAGGCGAACAGTTTAAAAGTAGTGTTCGATCGATTTTATCAAGAAGAAGGAGCTTTGCGCCGCAGCGCCGGCGGTACCGGTTTGGGATTGGCAATTTGCAAACAGATTGTTGCCGGCTGGGGCGGTAAAATTTGGGTAGATTCCGCAGGAAAAGATAGAGGGAGTGAATTTCACTTTACTATTCCCACTGTTTAGACTCAAGTGATAATAGTTAACTAATCACTCTTAAAGGTGATGTGGCGGGAGCGGTGTTCAGCTTTAAAATCGAAAGTATTAAAGCTGATTCAGGATGCGCTTGCCGTCTTAAACCCGGTTTGGCGACAGAATACCTAGGGAGGCTGCCGAAAATTAATATCAGTTTAAAAAAAGAATGCAACTGTAGGCAAGCTGCAAACCCCGATAGTCATCAGTCTTGCCCAATCTAAAATCTAAAATCTAAAATCTAAAATGGTATAAGTCTCCTGTCCACAAGCCGTGACATGGTAAAAGTCGAGCGAATCTGTTGAGGCACTGCCGACGCCAGTGTTGATTCCTGAAAAGTTGAGGATGCAAATGTTTCGCCCGGAAAAAGTTTGTTTCCAGAAGAAGACTCAAACCTAGAGGGTAGGAAAATCGATTATGTCACCTACAAGCCAGATGAAATCTACTCAACCTATGGCCAAAAAGCCACAACTACAATTAGGTTCTCAAGGTAAAGCGGTATTGGAACTCGAACAACTGCTAACCAAGTTGCACCTTTACCGGCAGCCTGCTAAAGGAATTTTTAACAAAACCGTTGAATTTTCTGTGAAGCTGTTTCAGTTTCGGGTTTTCTTGTCGCCCGACGGCATTGTCGGGCCGCTCACTTGGCAGGCGCTTTATACTGAAGCTCCAGTTAATATGCCGGTACTCAGATTGGGCAGTTCTGGAAAAGCAGTTGCTACTGTTCAGGAAGTTCTCAAACTTTCCCAGCATTATGGCGGTAAAGTTGACGGCGACTTTTCTACTTTGACGGACAAAGCTGTTCGCGCATTTCAAAAAAGCTTTGGGATTGAGGCTGACGGGATTGTCAATCAAGAAACTTGGACTGCTTTGAGCCAAATTCCGCGCGGCTATGACCCTAATTCGTTCTTGACTTAGGGTTGACGCGGTAAATTGTTCGATCGTGTGTGGGGGGAAATTGGGGAGCATCTCAGTTTTGCATTTACAGTGCGAGCGTCCCCGCTCGCGTATTGTACAATACGCGAGCGGGGACG
>NZ_JAUBTI010000053.1:0-32313 GCF_036702415.1 Microcoleus sp. D3_18a_C4
GTCCTTTTTGGACGGGCGGGACGCCCATCCCACAATAACAATTAAAATTGTAAGTTATTTAATTCGCGATCCAAAAAAAGAGAGATCGGGTAGAGAAACGTGGTTTTTGGATATTGGTACGCTACTCACGGTAAAGTTTTGTAAAAAAATCAGTGGAAATGCGTAAAAATTCTGCGCCGAGTCTGATTAATACATAGCTGATTCATAGTACCGCGATCGCACTAACTTTATGCCAGTTAGGGCGATCGCTTTTTTAGTAATACCAGTTTCAAAAAAGAATGCAACTGCAGACAAGCTCCAAACCAGCAGCTTCATCAGTAATTACCAAATCTAAAATCTAAAATAACCTGACTACTCACTAATCACTAATAGCCACTCGATCGCGCCCGCCAGACTTAGCCCGATACAGTGCCTTATCTGCAGCTTCAATCAACATTTTCGGGGAATTTTGACCTTCAGAAATCGTCGCAACTCCCAAGCTGAGAGTCACAGAATCACTGACAACAGACTTGATGTGGGGAATTGCCAAAGCTTTGACGCGGCTGCGGATTCCCTCCGCAATCGCCTGTGCAGCCACGATATCCGTATTTGGCAAAATTACCCCAAATTCCTCGCCGCCGTACCTAGCAGCCAAATAGAGGCGTTCTGCGGGTGCGTTCGTGCAAGCATCCCCGATCGCCCGCGCCACTTGCTGCAAACAAGCATCCCCGGCTTGGTGGCCGTAATTGTCGTTGTAAAGTTTAAAACAGTCAATGTCGCACATAATCAAAGATAGCGGTTCCAAAGAGCTCGACTGCTCCCATTCTCGATTGATCACCTCGTCAAAACGGCGGCGGTTAGCTAGTTGAGTCAGACTGTCCAAATTCGCCAACCCGTCCAACCGCTGGTTAGCCACTGCTAGCTGCTGGTAAAGTAAAGATTGTTCGATCGCGATCGCAACTTGAGTACCCAACTGACTCAGCAAATCCACGTCAAACTGCTGCCACTGGCGGGGTGCCGAACAGTGGTGGGCAATCAGCAAACCCCACAACTTCGGCACTTGACAAGAACTGTTGCCTTCCCTCGGTTCTATTCCCTTTTGGACAATCGGCACCACTAAATTTGCCTTCACCTGACACGCCTCCAAAAAATTAATGTGGCACTCGGTCAAACTAGAAGCATGAATATTCTCTACGGCGCGAATGCGACCCTTTAAATACTGTCCGATGTAAGTATTGGCAAAACAGCAATCGTCAATTGCCATCCCCTTCAGTGGCATCCATCCTTCTGCAACCGACTCCACCACCACATCTCCGTTCCAGTCGGGTCGGAAGCGGAAAACCAGCACGCGATCGGTTACCAAAAACTCCCGCACTTCCGCTACTGTAGTGTTGAGAATATCTTGGAGATCCAGAGAAGAACGGATGCGCGATTGAATCTGTGCGATCAGGCGTTCCCGTTCTATTTGTTGCCGCAGCGCGACTTGGGCTTGCTTACTTTGAGTAATGTCCCGGCCTTCCGGCAGTAACAAGACTATTTTGCCAGTTTCATCGGCGACCGGTTTGAGAGAAAAATCAACAGTTGCCGTCCGATTTACACCTTGAACTTCCACTTCATAGCGGACAAATTCGCCTTTTGCCGATCGAGAAATCGCCTCTTGCAACTGTTCCTGAACTTCCTCAGAATCTCCCCACCAAGGCAACCGCCAAAACGGTTTATTGGCAACATCCCGTAGCTTAATTCCCGCAAAATCCAGAGAAGTTTGGTTAGCTTCCAGCAGAGTGCCGTCCGGTTTCAATAAGCTCACAAATTGGAAAGAAGAATCAAAAATTGCCCGAAAGCGCCTTTGAGAATCTCCCAACATTGCCGTCACCTTTTCGCGAGAGGTAATATCGCGGAAGCGCCACACCCTGCCAATAATATTTTGTCCGACTCGAATCGGCTGCGTGTAGCGCTCAAAAGTGCGGCCGTCTTTAAATTCTAGAATATCGCAACCTTCCGACTCCGCATCGCTATAAAATTCTTTAACTCTCTGCAAAAAAGCCCTCGGATCTTTAACTTGCTTAGTGAGGAATGCCAGCCGCACCGTTCTATCCATTGAGTTTCTAACTTCTTCATAAATTCCCCACATTTGAACTAACTTTTCGTTATAACTAATCATTTCTCCGGTGGTAGTAACGGCTAGAATGCCGTCTGCAGTTGCTTCTAAGGTAGCGTGCAGCAGAGAGCGCGATCGCTCTAATTCTGCTGCGAGCAATTTGCGTTCCGTGAGGTCTCGGACTGCTTTCACCTGTACTAAACGACCTTCCCAAAATACGAATTTGCTGCGAACGTCAGCAGGAAAAGCAGTTCCATCTCGCTTGAGAAAAATAGTTTCACAGACTGTATTGCTGGCTGCAGAAATCATTTGCGACGCCTGTTTGTATGATTTCGGCGACAGTAGTTCCAGCAAGCTCATTCCCACCATTTCCGCAGGTTCGTAACCGAAAAGTTCCGCAAAAGTGCTGCTGACGCTCAAAATTGTGTCGCGGTCAGCCACGGCAACTGCTTCAAAATAAGCTTCGCATTCGAGCAAGCGATCGGCTGAGTGGCTGCTGCCATTTTCGCCAGAGGAATAGCGGTTGTTAATTAACTGTTGCAATTGCGTATTTGCCGAGTACAAAGCGGTCATGGCTTGCCTGTACATAGCAGTACGTTTTTCTACTTTTTGTGCGAGGCGATCGCGATATTCTCGCAGTTCTTTCTCGACTCTAATTAAATCAGTAATATCTACTGCAAACACGATTACGCCCGCAACTTTACCTGTTTCATCGCGGTAAGGTATTTTATCCGTCCGCACCCAGCATTTTTGACCCAAAACTGTTGGTAGCAGTTCGACTTGCCCCTGCTTGGGAACGCCGGAATTGATTACTTCCAAATCTTCTAAATAATATTGCTCTGCTTCGTCTGGATAGATTTCATAAAAAGATTTACCTTCTAATTGAGCTGCGGGCAAACCTCTCGATGCAGCGGCGGCTTGATTAATTCGCAGCAGGCGACTTTCGGTATCTTTGAGCCAAATCATCGCCGGCACGGAATCAAAAATAATTTGCTGTTCTTGTTGCTGCAGGCGTAGTTCGGCTTCTGCTTGTTTTCTTTTAATTATTTCTTTTTGCAGTTTTTGGTTAGCTTTTTTGAGTTCAGCAGTGCGTCTTTCTACTCTTTCTTCGAGTTGATCGTAGTATTGGGTCAGCAAGTTTTGCTGCTGTTCGTGCCGCATTGCTTCTAATTTTAACTTTTCGCTAGCTGACAAACTTGAGGATACAAAATCTGCTAATATTTGGGTAAATTCGTGTTCTTCTTCTGTCCACTCACCGTGGGAACCCTGGCGTTCAACGCTGACTATTCCCGCCATTTTACCTGCTAGCACAATCGGTACGTTTAACAGGGAAGTCGTACCCCGATCGAGCAAATAAAGACCGACAAGTTCTCGCGTTCTGGGGTCATTTTCTGCAGCCAATGTTGCGATCGCACTTGCCGATTTTAAAGCTTGAAAATAGGCCGGACAGTCGGATGCTGTGATGATTATTTGTACGGAATGCAGTTTAGTATTTTGTTCGTAAAGGTCGATGCAGTGAAGCTGCGTTTTGTCTTCGCCATACAGCCAAATACTGGCTCGATCGCAGTTGACAATACTAACAGCGGTTTCTGTTACTTCGCGGATGAAGCCTTCTATATTGTGGCGTTCTTTAAGTTGACTTTTGGCTAATTTTGCGATCGCTAAAGTTGGACTGCGCCAATTTGCTATCTGGTTGGGCGAGGTGGGTGACTGCGAAGCCGCCTTAATTTCTTCGCAAACTAACAGTACAGCCGGCCGTTGGAAATTGGCAATTGAACGACCGTTAGTATTTTCCTCTATTTTCCAATCAACCGCCGGCATGGCGCGCGCGGTTGCTTTTACCCTAATAATCCTGCCGTCTTTGCAAGTCAAGCAGCCTTCCCAACAGGCAATTTTTGGAGTTGGCGTACCGTTTTCCGGCTGGGCCAATCCGGCAAATTCTGCCTGCATTTTGCCTTGCTCTTGGCAATAAAATATGTTAAAGATTGAATGACAAATTAATTCCTGCGATTTGTAGGCAAGGCGAGACGCGCCGAATTGATTGAGCGAAAAAACTCTTCCCAAAGCGTCGAGAACGAAGTAAATGCCCGGAAAATTCTCGTAGAGAGTTCCATACCAATCTTGTTCGACTTGTTGGCTGCACGAAAGTTTTGCTGCCGCGAACTCGCCGTCGGTGTCGAGCAAGTGAGAATAGTTGGTTTCGGGGTTGCTTGAATGACTTTTTTTAGCAAACACTTTTAGCTTAACTCGACTGTAATTAATTTTACTTTCTGGAATTTAACTTTTTTGTGAAACTAAATTAAACCTGTTGTTTGAAAAAAGTTACAAATTGTAACAAAATTACCACTTGTCCAGCACCCTGATTTTCGCTTCCCAATGCAACCACTGTGTTTGTTTGTAGCTGGTACACGGTCTGCCGACGATATTTCCCGCTAGTTGCAATGCCAGCAGGTTTAACTGCAATTACCCGGTCTGTACTTTTAGCATCCTAGACAATAAAAAAAAACCGGCAATCACTGATTTTAAGTATATATGATAACACTCAAATACCTAGTATTGGGACTGACCTACTTCGGATTCGGTTGGGGATATTGGCCGGGGCGGCGGATGAACCGGGCGGCGGTTGCAATTATCGAGTCATATGAGTGCGGTGGCTTTGGGGATACTCGACCTGAAAACTGCTTGGGAGACGATCGACCCCAGTACGATGTTTTGTGTTGGGAATGACCAAGAATTTCAAAGGTGGTACCCGCCACGTGATTTATCCGTGGAATCAATCCAAAATCGAAAATCGAAAATTCTCAAGAAAGAGCATTTATCCGTGGGGTCGCCTCTAAAATCTAAAATCTAAAATCTAAAATCGATTGACGATCGTGAATCTAATTAATTAGACTGTTTAATAAATATTTATAATACTTAAGTTAAGTAAATCTTATAATGCACAATCGGCCACGAGCTTTAGTCCTATAGTTTATACTTAATCTTGTGCAGCAAACGCTAAGGAGGTAAGAAAGAGTGAGTATCCAACCCGCTGCGAAACCCAGACTTAATTCTGCGTTCAAACAACTGATGTCCTTACACTGGGTAATGTCAGCTTGCTATTTAGTGCTGTTTATTACCGGTACGTTTATGGCTCAATTGCCGAGAGAATTGTTTATTCGAGGCCCCCTTTACGATTTTCACAAATCCGTAGCCGTGCTGACAATGGCTTTGCTGACTTGGCGGATTTTAACTCTCCTCCGGGTATGGTCGAAAAAATATACGAAACGCCTGCCAAAGTTTACCAAGGAATGGTACAAAAATTTGGCTCTGCACGCAACTTTGTACGTTTTTATGTGGCTAGTTCCGGTTAGTGGTTTCTTTTTTTCTAACTCTTTCAAAAGTAACAATGTGAAATTTTTCGGCCTTGTTTTGCCGGATGTCTTTCCGCAGAATTCCGCAATGGTTGAGCTGGGAAGGAGTTTGCATTTTTGGCTGGCGTACACATTTTTAGCCTTCGTGATTTTGCATATTTTAGAGCAGAAGAAAGTTGTGAGAGCTAATTGGCGTAGGTTGACAAATTTTGTTAGCACTAAGTTCCCAAAGTCTCAAAAGGTTGGATAAATTTGTGATGGGGTACTATTCTCCATTGGTAGCGGTAAGGTGCAGGCTGCCCACCGTACATAATTAGTTGATGCGTCCAGGACTATTTATGACAAATTGACTGCAAAACTCGCTATTTTCCACGGTGATATTGTGAAACTTGTCCCATCGTCTGACTTTTGGGGCAAATTTATGGGTTGTTCTAATAAATCGACAGGCTGACTAATCGCCAAACTCAAATCGCTTTTTAATTCCAACTTCGCCTCTTCACCGTGACACTCGCAACACCGCAAAATCCACAAATTAGAATCATCTTCCGATTGTTTGAAAGCCATCAGCACTAAATTTTCGGCGGACAAATCCAAAAACTTGCCAACTGCGGGCAGAGTCTTGTGGCCATTTTTCTCTAACTTGGGTAACACCTTTACTAGCAGTGGTAAATTCAACTCGTACCCCTGTCGAACTGTGCCGGCATCCTGCCAATTTCCAGCATGGGGATAGACTGCACAAGTAAATTCCGAAACTCCTACATCTGCTTGTTCGTCCGGCCAAGTCGAACCCCGAAGCAAAGTTAGGCGAATTTGATTTGGTTGAAGGTCGCAACCGTATTTACAATCGTTGAGCAAACTCACTCCAAAACGGTCATTGCTGATATCAGTCCAGCGCAAAATCGGCACTTCCCATTTGGCTTTTTCGGCGGGTGTTTGCGGCTTGGTTGTGCGTGCGATCGCACCGCCGGGAATTTCGCAAGTTGCCAAATCTGCTTCTACATTTAACCCAAAGGCTGCTTTTACTAAAACGTGCTTTTCTTGCCAATCTGCCACTGTCTTGATTTTCAGCAGCGGCGAACCTATTTCTACTATATAATCTTGGCAAAACTCCGACTTGCCAATTTGTCGGACTACGCGCAAACTCTGCCGTAATTCCCCCCGCTCTACCCAACAAATATCTTTGAGTATCGGCGCTGGTAGTTGATGTTTTTCATAATTTGGGTCAATGTTCCAAGCATCCCAATATTGGCCGCTGTCTTGAAATGCTTGCAGTTGATTGCCGCCTGCTGCATTCAGGACTTCTCGGTTATTTACTTTATCCCAAATGCTGGATAAATCCCCAGTTTGGCCGTCTACAGTTGCCCGAATAAATTCATTTTCTAGAACCATTTGTGCGGTTGCAAAATGCGTTTCTTGACAAGCTGTGTTTTTTTGTGCTATACCGTATGTAAGTTTCGATAACTCTGTCTTTTTTTCGGTTTCTGGACTCGCGGACGCATTATCAACAGTTTGAGCGTCTTCGCGACACAGCCAAAACACCTGGTAGCCAACGGCGGGGATATTATTTGCCCAAAATAACAGTGTAGAGTGCGATTGCGGTCGATCGCCCCTGACAATCTGCGAAGCCAGTCGCCGTCGGGACAAGTCGTAAATTTGCCAAGCTGAATCAGCAGCATCGGGAAGCGGTACAGCGACAATCTCAGAGCGATCCCAATTGAGAGTATTGAAAATCAAAATCGGTTGAGTGTCGGGCGCAGGAGGGGAAGAAAGAGAAATTTGAGCCGAGATTGCATCCAAAGATTTTAGCAGAATTTCGCGACAAGTGCGATCGACCTCGGCAAAGGCTAGATTAGCATCCGCGTAGACTTGGGCGATCGCAGAACCGGGCAAAATATCGTGAAACTGGTTAAACAAAATTTGTTTCCAAGCTGATTCTAACTCAGATTTCGGATAAACCGCACCAGTACAAATAGTGGCCAGCGAAGACAGCAACTCCGCTTGGTAGAGCAATTCTTCGCAGCGGCGGTTTTGGCGTTTTTGGTCGGCGCGAGTCGTGTAGCAACCCCGGTGGAATTCTAAATAAAGTTCGTCTTTCCAAACGGGGAGAGTTTTGAGTTGTGAGATGGGAGGATTTGCATCCGAAATTGCCGACAAGTTGGAAAATTCTCGCGCCGACAAATTCCCGACGGTTTCGACAACTGGCAAATTTTCCTGATTGTCCGATTCTGAAACATCGCTTTCTGGCTTAGTTGCGGAAATTGCCGACAAATTGGACAATTCTTGCGCCCGCAAAATCTCCTGATTATCCGGTTTGGCCACATCGCTTTCCTGCGAACTTTCCGCAACTTCAGGCAAAAACTGACCCTCAATCAAAGACAAATAATCAACCGCTTTCGCAAACTCCAACTTCGGGAAAAAAGGCGACATTTTCCAGCGTTTCGCCACCTCCAACATATCACGAGTCGGGCCACCGCCGTGGTCGCCAACCCCAGGCAACCAAAGAGCATCTTGCAAACCAGTCTTAACTTGCCAGTCAAAAGCATAACTTGCCATTTTCACAGATTCTATGCCTTCACCAATGGGAGGAGACATCATACTAAATATTTTAGTACCGTCCAACCCTTCCCACCAAAACGCACCGTGCGGAAATTCCGTTGAATCATTCCACCGCAACTTTTGCGTCACAAAATAATCAACTCCACCTTGCCGCAAAATCTGAGGTAATTGCCACCCAAAACCGAAAGTATCCGGTAGCCAAGCTACCCGCATCAATTCCCCAAATTTTTCTTTTGCATAACGCTGGCCGTAAAAAACTTGCCTCACCATTGATTCAGCAGAAATCAAGTTTAAATCCGGTTCTACCCACATCCCGCCGACAACTTCCCAGCAACCCGCCGCCACCTGTTTTTTAATCGCAGCAAATAAATCCGGTCGATGTTCTTCCATCCAAGCATAAAGCGCCGGAGTAGAATGACAGAAAATCAAATCGGGAAACTCCGATTGCAATTTCAATACCGACTCAAAAGTTCGCTTGGCCGCTTCCCAAGTTTCCGGGACAGGCCACAGCCAAGCTAAGTCTAAATGAGCGTGACCCAGCAAATAGATTTTACCTGTATATATAGATGTCAGGTCGCCACTTTCTCCTATATATATAGATGTAGCATTGCTATTTTCTCCCACCTCAAAAACCTCATCCCTTCTTCCTCCCTCTGCGGCCTCTGTGGCCTCTGCGGTTCCCTCATCTAAATCCCCAGAAAAAGATGTCAGAGCACCACTTTCTCCTATATATATAGATGTAGCATCGCTATTTTCTCCCACCTCAAAAACCTCATCCCTTCTTCCTCCCTCTGCGGCCTCTGCGGCCTCTGCGCTTCCCTCATCTAAATCCCCAGAAAAAGATGTCAGTTCACCAATTTCTCCTATATATATAGATGTAGCATCGCTATTTTCTCCCACCTCCGAAACTTCCTCCCTTCTTCCTCCCTCTGCGGCCTCTGCGGCCTCTGCGGTTCCCTCATCTAAATCCCCAGAAAAAGATGTCAGCTCACCACTTTCTCCTATATATATAGATGTAGCATCGCTATTTTCTCCAACATCAAAAACCTCATCCCCTCTTCCTCCCTCTGTTCCCTCTGTGGAACAGGCGTCCCGCCTGTTCATGTCTGCGGTTCCCTCATCTAAATACCCCAAAAAAGCCCGCAGATATCCCAATAAATTGTGCCGCAAAACAGACAGCGAGCGATCGAACTTTTCGCGATCGCCCACCGCCGACCAATCAATCAAACCAAGCGCCAAATCAATCTCAGATTTCAGCATTTCCCCCTTGACAAACCTGGGGCGATTTGCTATTATTTCGGTGGGGAGGTATTGGGAATTTTCCCTTTCTAAATTTTGAGTTAGCGAATTTTGCAAAATCTCTAATTCCGCAGCCACAAAACCCGGATCGAAACAAGAAGAGTCAGCAGCTTCGTACAAACAAATCGATCGCACTAAAGCACCGTTATCGTGACCCGGACTTACCAACCGCAAAATTACTAAAAATTCATCTCCGGGATTAGCCGACGAACTCAACAAAACTCGATCGGCAAAATCAAATAAATCTCCCCGTCCGACTAACTCGCCGTTGACAAAAATTTGAGCATCTTCTGCCCACCAAGTCAAGCCCAGCAGCAACCGCAAACCAACCACAGGATAGCCGTGCAAATTGTCAGGAATTACAAATTGCTGGCCCAAATACAAAACTTGCTTCCCAGACGGCCAAGCAATATGTCCTTTCCCGTTAAGTTCGGCAACGGGGCTGTTACAAATATTTACCGAAGAGACAGCCGAGTCAGAATCGCAGTACCTCCAACCAGACTGAACCTCCACTTGGCTGAGGCGGCGCAACTTTTCGACAGTGGCAGAAATATTGTTGCTAGCAGGTGACACAGAAGCGCTCATATTTCGCTAAAATAGGAATTGTGTATTAATCAAAGATCGGATTGAACTCACATCTTGCACTATTCTCAAGAACAGGCAAGATGCCTGTTCCACAAAGAGTGAATTTTCTTGTGGGGAGTAGGGGTGGGCATCCTGCAGTCAGTAAAAGGCTTATTGACATTGGTGCAATATCTTATATCGAACCGCGAAGACGCGTTCGGCGAAGCCGTTCCCGAAGGGTAGGACGCGAAGAAATAAAGGTTTCAGAGGGTTTGAAGCTTCGATTAAGATATCGCTTTGATTTTACAGCAAATTCAGCAATTCCGGCGCGAATCAAAAATCTGAATTCAAGAATTAAACTTATGTCCAACGGTTACTACGGCCCATACCAAAGCCGACTATTAAATTTTATATCGAAACAGTCCCGTCAAGTGGCCGACAATTGCGATCGAACTTGGCGTCAAATTAAAGAAACAACTCTCACCGCCACCCAAATTCTGCTTTATCCAGCTTATTTGCTGGTGCAAAGTTCCCGAATGCTGGGCCGACAGTTGCGGGCATCAAGTCAAAAAGTAGATTTACCGGAACTGCAAGAATTTGGCGGTGACGAAAATCCCGATGGGCAACAAAATTGGTATCAGGGGGAAACTTCCGACGAAAGTTCGATCGCCGAAATTTTGCACCTCGCCGAAAATTTACTAACCTCGTCGCAAACCGCGAAAACTTTAGCCAGCTTCCCGCTGTTAATAAACCAGGGAAATACTGCTAACAATTTACACCCGGCCGTAAATTTTAGCGGACAAATCGCCAAGCATCAAACAACTTCCGTCTTAGAAAACCCGCTTGCTAAAACTCAATTAAAACCGCAAGCGAAAGTTGAGGGAATTGCCAGTTTTATCCCAGCCCGCACTTTAGTATTGGTGGGAAAAGAAAATCAGATATTAGATATTTTGACACCCCAACAGCAGGAAATGCTCGAAGGTCGCATAACTTGGGAAATTGCCAACAGCGGGCCCGAACGGCGGGAAATTACCCAAAAAGAATTAAAATTTAATCTCGGTTTGGAATCGGCTGCCAAAAAAGCGCAGTTGCCGCCGGTGCGTCGTTTTTGGGAATTGATGGCATGGCTTCAGACGAGTCCGGTTGCCCTCAAAAGAAATCAGTTTGGAGAATCAATCCTCGCAGTTAAAAAATCGATCGACCGCAATGCCATCCTAGTCCAAAAAGCCCGCGCGCAGATCGAAGCACACACCGCACAGCAGTCAATTGCTGCATCGAATTCGATCGACCACAATACCCCAAAACTAGAAACTAATTTTAACAGCAAGTTCGATCGTCTAGTCAGCAATCCTCTCTCCTTTGTTACATTACTCGATCGCGCCGCCGTCAACATCGAGGAATTAACCCTACCGCCAGCGCTAAAAACAACCGCCGCACCAACAGAAATCCCCGGAGTAAAAATTAATACATCCGGCACAGACGGCAATTTAGATTTTTCCGCCCGCGAAATCCTGGAAAAATACGCGCGAAACATCGAAGGAATTATTTGGTCGTCAGTAGACCACCTCCTCGGCAAAGAAACAGCAGCCAGTGATAATACGGAGAAATCTATCTCAATTAAGTATTATTTACAACAGCTAGAAGAGGAAAAAAATACGCAAAAAAGCCCAGAGGTCGATCGACCGTGGCTGAACTGGCAAGACTTATTCGGGGAAGCACCACCGCAGCATTTAATCGACGGCAGTTCCGAACCAGAGGCAAAAGCTCAAAGCCTAATATCACAAACCAGCCCAAAAGTCAAGCAGCAAATTGCAGAAGTAGGAGAATTGCCAGAAGGTCGATCGACCGCAGTCTCAATATCCCCTTACCCCGAAGCACTTCACCGCCTGCTGGGGCAGCTAAAACAGAGCTTGCTCACAAAAAGCCCAAAAAGTCAACCCCAAACAGCATCGGATTTATCTGATTTAGCAGTTACTCAAAAAAATAGCTCTGCACTCGCAGCAGAATCAACCCCAGGGCGCGCGCCGGAAACCCAAGTGCCAAAAAACACAAACCCGAACAGCCGACAAAACAACCAATCCCCAGCAGCAATCACCGCGCCAACCCGCAGATACACCCCCGCAACCCCCGCAACCCCCGCCGCAGCCGAACCCAAAAATCACAGCGCAGGCGTCCAACCCGAAGACGAATACTTAGAAACAAAAGCAGAATCGATGGGATACATTAAGCACCCCCTAGAACAAGTGCTCGAATGGCTCGATCGAGTCATGCTGCGGCTAGAAAACATCGCCGAGCAACTCTGGAATTGGGCAAAAATCAACTTGCCAAAAATCCTCAAAAGCAAAGAGAAAATTGACTAATCTTTAGCCGCTCGGATAATTTGGTTTAAAACCCCGTCCTTCGCTTGACGGCTTTTTCTAATGTTAACTAATCTAACACATTGATTTAAACAAATGAATATAGTAGAATGGCCACATCAGACAAGATTTAAAAACCTACCCCCGGACTGGGGGAAAGTCTACGCCCAAAACATTCACAGAGGAGATATGACTACGCACTTAGGTGCAAACGTGGTCAGCCTGGGAACCCTAGAAATAGGGGTATTAAGGCAGTAATGTATTAAGAATCCTCACGCCTTCAGGCTGAGGACTGTCAAGCCATCTTTGGAGACTCCCACAGTGCTAACCCTCAAAATCGTCGTTAATGTAGTTGTTTTATTTTTTGTTTCCCTGTTCATATTTGGATTTTTGTCCAATGACCCAGCGCGGAACCCCAACCGCAGAGACATGGAATAAACAAGTTATCTCGGCCGCTTGCTGAGGGGCACGCCACCGCAGCCCCCCAGCAAGCCCGCAAACCCGCAAAAATTAGTCGAAAAAAACTTGACCTCGCACCAGCAGCGAGGTTATCTTGTGGCGGAAGCAAGTTCTCAAATCAGCCCTATTCCGGCGCGCCAAAGCCACTGCAAATTTCAGATGTCAGATTAATCTCTAAAAAGTTGCCTTTTAGATGCAAAATATTCAATAATTTGCACCCTATAAAATCTAAAATCTAAAATCTAAAATCTAAAATCTAAAATCGGATGACTTACCTGTTGTAACTATGCCCTATCCGGTACCGCCGCCCGAACCCTCTGCCATCATCTACATCGCAAAGCAAAAAAAAGTCGCCCTCACTGTCGCGGCCGGCGATGGAGACACCCGCAGCAACCCCGCAGAAATACCGGAACCAAGCCCAGATATCGTTCAGCCAGAACCCACACCAGCCCCAGCAGAACCCGCAGCCACACTCCTCGGCACTACCCCAGCCACCGACCAGCCTCCAGAAATCGCCGACCCCCTAGCGGAAGTCGAAAGCGGCGACGCAGTTCTGGGATTTCAGGGTCATGCCCCTGTGGGAGAACGCCAAACAGCAGAAACTCCGAAAGATTCCTCGTTTACAGCTTACCAATTGGGTTCAGTAGAAAATGCCATTGCCATTCGGAATCGGGAACGAACCGCAGAGGCCCAGAGAAAACAGGAGAGAAATCTTGTAGGAAAGCAGGAAAGTTGGTATCAGGCCCAAGGCCGGCAGTTAGAAGATAACTCACCCCAACCTGCGGAGATTCCCGTTCCCGAACCCGCGCTAGAACCAGCACCCAGCGGGCAACAGGAGTTCGAGATTCCCGCACCAGCAACCACCCCCGCACCCAGAACCCCCGCTGCGCCGACACCGAAACCTAAACCAGCCGCGCCGCCGGGAGTCCGCACCGCCCCTTCTGGGCGGACGGTGCCTTTTCCGGTGACTCCGGCCGATACTATCGAAGTTAAGGCCGACAGCCAAGAATTCGACGATAAGCAGCAAATTGTCACGGCGGTTGGTAATGTCGTCGTGCGGTTCCGGCAAACTGTGATTGATGCCGATCGGGCGATCGTCAACTTAGTCACCCGCCAAGTGGTAGCATCCGGCAATGTCGCCTATACCCGCGGCCAACAAGTAGTACGCGGCCAGCGGATGGAGTTCAATCTCGGCCTCAACAGCGGCGCAGTCGAACAAGCCAGGGGCGAAATATTCCTGCCCGCAGCAGGTAGCGAATTGACTCCAACACTGCCGACGGATATCAGTGCCGGGACGATTCTCGAACAGCCGCTGAGCGATCGAATTACCAGCCAGCAGCCCCTGCGCCGAGTCAGATCCCCCGGCGCAGCTACAGTGACTATCGGCGGCGGCGGACAGCTAGCAGCCCCCCAAGTGGTCGGCGCGGTCAACCGCATCCGCTTTGAAGCAGAACGCATCGAACTGCTGCCAGACGGCGCGAGGGTAGCAACCAACATTCGGCTTACTAACGACCCGTTTTCCCCCCCGGAATTTGAATACAGGGCCCGGAGGGCGACGATTAGAAGGATTTCGCCCACGGCTGAGGAATTGGTCACAACTAAACCGCGCTTGGTGTTCGACAACCGGGTGAAAATACCCGTGTATCCCCGCCGGCAAGTGTTTGACAGCAGGCAGCAAAACGGCCCGTGTTTGACCTTTGGCTACGACGGAGGCGAGCGCGGCGGTTTGTATGCCGAGTGCGGTTTTGAGGTGTTGCAAAATGGGCCGGTGCGGCTGACTCTGACACCCCAAATTTACCTGCAGCGGGTTGTGGAAAAGCACGGTGGCAATCCGTTTTTTCCCGATAGCTACGGGCTGAAAGCGAGGTTGGGCGCTAGTCTGGGCCCGCGCACCAGCCTGGACGGATCGGCAATCTTTCTGAGTTTTGAAAATTTCCCGAATTTGCCGGAAAACAGCTTTCGGGGCAATTTGCGCCTGCGACAGTCGATCGGCACTCACACTCTGGCCGCAGAATACAGTTATCGCGATCGGCTGTTTAACGGTTCTCTGGGCTATCAAACCGTCCAGAGTAGCCTGGGGGCCGTCCTCACTTCCCCAGTCATCCCACTCGGACGCACCGGCCTCAATCTCAGCTACCAAGCTGGTTATCAATTTATCAATGCTGACACCGATCGACCAGACTTGCTCGAACCAGTGCGGGAAAACAACCGCATCGATCTGGGCCGTTCCCAACTCAGCTTTGCCTTGAGCCGCAGCTTCAGCTTGTGGGAGGGCGAACCGCTGCCCCGCACTCCCACCCAGGGTTTGAGGTATACGCGGTCGCCGGTGGTTCCTTTCTTGCAACTGGCCTTGGGACTCCGGGGAGTTGGTACTTATTACAGCAGTGGCGATCGACAAAATTCCCTCGCCGGCAGCGTCGGCATTCAAGGGCAGTTCGGTCATTTCTCCCGCCCTTTCCTCGATTACACTGGGTTTAACGTGACTTATACCCAGGTGGGGCGCGACGGTATCTCGCCGTTTTTATTCGATCGCTTAGTAGATTTGAGAGTCCTGTCTTTTGGGCTTGTCCAGCAAGTTTACGGAGGCTTTCGAGTTGGATTTCAAAGTGCTATTAATTTAGAAAGTGCGGAAACAATCAGTACGAATTACACCTTAGAATACAGCCGCCGCAGCTACGCAATTATTTTGCGTTTTAACCCTGAGCGTCAAGTCGGCAGCCTGACTTTTAGAATTAGCGACTTCAACTGGAATGGGACTCCCCAACCTTTTTCCGGGGACGCGCGAACTGTAGAAGGAGGAGTGCGTTTATCCGATTAATTCAATTGGTCATTGGGAATTGGTCATTGGGAATTGGTCATTGGGAATTTGGAACCAACAGAAAACAGTCAACAGAAAACAGTCAACAGTCAACAGTCAACAGACAACACATGACAGAAGTGACCGCAATATCTGCACAAGCAGCGGCTCTGCTGGTTCACTACGGTTTTGACCTAGGTGGCAAAAAAGCCGAGAAATTGGCGGGTGAATGGCTAACCAAGTATCCCGGCTATTGGCTGCGTTTAGCAGTGGTTGAAGCGCTTTATCAAGGCCGCTACAAGGCTGTTTCTGTGGGACAGCTATTGAGTATGTGGCACCGGATAGGTGAACCTCTCTATCATTTCAATCGCGAGTTTGAACGCTTGGTCTGCAACAATTTTCCTCAAAATTTAACCGGGGAAAGTGGTGCTCAACTGCCGCCGGAGGATATACTTTTCTCCAACCCGGAATCGCAAGTTGGTGTCGCCGAGTTAGATTTGCGATTGCCGTCAGAGGCGCAACTTGATGTGGCGCTTCATGCAGAAGCCGCGAACACAGAGGCCCAGGAAACAGGAAAATTGCCCGCAGCCGACGATCGCACAAAAGAAAATACAGAATTTGTAGTATATGAAGATGTGGCTGTTACCGCCCTCGCCGATCGAGCCGAAGCCGAGCAAAAATTAGCTGACAAACCTGTGGCAAAATCATTCCCAGTTGTCAAACACACTGATTTTCATACCAAGTTAAAAGCCATTGCCAGAGAAGGCCGAAGAAAGAAGGGAGAAAGCAGAAATAGAGTGTAAACTTTGGGAACTATAGCCTTTCTCAGTAACATGAGGCGATCGTAGGGCATAGGCCTCCGTGGGCATAGGCCTCCGTGGGCATAGGACAAAGCCCCCATACCTCACAACGCTTGAGAACCGCTATAGATAGTTATTTTTCACTTTTCATTTGGGGCACTTACTCCCATCCGAATTTCCGAACAAAAAGAAGCTTGTTCCGTACCGTTAGCTTGCTTAACAACGCTAGTCCGCAGCCGCAAATTGGGCATGAGATACCACAGCCTTTCTTCCGCATGGAGGGTGTCTGATTCTGTAATCAATGTCAGCACGTCGTCGCCCATCACGTAGCGGCTGTTACCCTTGTCTTGCAACACTTTGCCAACGCTTGGATTGTCGGGATTTGGTACGATCGCTAGTATTGTAGAACCGATTTGTTTAGCTTTGTCGCGATCGGGAATACCGTCCCAACTAATCCGAACGCTAGTTAGCTTAGTTGAATCCGGGTTAATCGAGTGTTGTTGGCAAAGTTTGACGACTGCTGCATCGCTAGCTGTCAGTATTTCTATTTTGAGGTCGGATTTACCCGCCTGCAATTCCCCAGAATTGAGATTGTGTACGGTACGCTGAGAAAACCATTTACCTGCACTTAACTCGAAAAACTCGATAACATCCATGAAATTTGTCTCTAAGTCAATACTGCTTTATTTGCGATCGTGACTTGCGCGCTATGGAGTCAGAAACCCGGTTTCTTCCTGCGTACTAGCGGCCAAACCAATGATTTTGTCTAGAAACCCGGTTTAAGAGTGCAAGTCCTTTTCTATATTTTAGAGGAAGGGGGCGCACCTGCAAAGCTTTCTGAGAGCTTTGGGCGAAACAGATTGCAAATGCTGTTGAGGTACGAAACCCAACCAGGGGGACATCTGGCTCGCTGATGCGGCCGACTTGACAGAAAATTAGAGCATCCGCCATCATATTTCGTTATAAAAAGTCTTTTTCGCACTTTAAATAGGATTGCGATAGCTGAAAATTTTTAGCTTTGAGAGTGTTTCTCTATCGACCATCCTCGCCCCAATACCAGCTATGTTAAGAAAAGCAACGATATATCTGAGCTTTTGTCGATCGATATGTAAATTGGGCGTTGCTGAGTTTAATTATATTGGTGGCGATTTATTGTAATCGCACTGCTTGAAAATTCTCAAAGCAGACTCCGACTAAAAAACAAGCAATTCATCGAACCATCACCAAACCGAGGACAGCAAGCCCATAGCACATAGCATTCAAATATGTCATGCTAAGTCTAAGAGAAAAGATTCTCGATCGGGCTTTTCGGTAGGGTGCAGCTAGCGATCGCATACATTTAAAGAACACATCCGTAAATTTATGACCGAGTTTAAACAAGGGCTGGATAAAATGCAGCCCGCAGAACAGACGCACTACCTGGGAACCCTGCCAAGTCACCTAGCAGCGACTTCAGACTCCGAAAAATTATACAGCTTACTAACAGATTACAATTTTATAAAAGCCAAGCTGTCAGCATCGGGAATACAGGCGCTAATAGAAGATTACGATTTAGCAACAAGTCCCGATATTATTATCTCAGATCAAAAAGCCGACCAACTCAAATTAATCCAAGAAGCAATTCGGCTGTCTGCCCACATTCTAGCCGCAGATAAAAGCCAACTAGCCCCCCAACTAATAGCCCGCTTGATGCGCTTTGAAAGTCCAGAAATTCAAGCCCTGCTAGCACAGACACAACACCAAACAACCCCCTGGCTGCGACCGCTAACGCCCAGCTTTACCCCTCCCGGCGGGAGATTGTTGCGTACCCTCACCGGACATACAGACTGGGTACAAGGTGTAGCAATTACCCCCGACGGCAAGCGGGCAATTTCTGCGTCCTCCGACCACACTCTCAAAATTTGGCACTTAGAAACAGGAGAAGAACTTTTCACCCTCAAAGGTCATCTTACCTACGTCAATGCTGTAGCTGTCACCCCCGACGGTACTAAAGTAATTTCCGGTTCTTGGGACAATACCATTAAAATTTGGGATTTAGAAACGGGACAAGAAATATTTACTTTTGCCGGCGATACTTTTGCCGTAGAAGCAGTAGCAGTAACTCCCGACGGCAAGCGAGTAATTTCTGGTTCTTGGGATGGCAGTATTAAAGTTTGGGATTTGACAAGCAGGGAAGTAACTTTTAACTTCAAAGGTCACAGCAGTTTTGTCCAGTCCGTAGCAGTAACTCCTGATAGCAAACGGTTAATTTCCGGGTCAGGCGACAACAGCATAAAAGTCTGGAACTTAGAAACCGGAAAAGAACTTTTTACTCTCACGGGTCATGCAGACTGGGTAAAAAGTGTAGCCGTTACTCCCGACGGCGAACAAATAATTTCCGGCAGTTACGACGGAACTGTTCAAGTCTGGAGTTTGTCAGAAAGAAAGCAACTTTTTACTTTAGGAAAACACAGCAGTTTCGTTCAAGCTGTGGCAGTCAGTCCCGACGGCAAACGGGTAATTTCCGCTTCCGGCGACAAAACGCTGAAAGTTTGGAATCTGGAAACAAAAGAAGAACTTTTCACTTTTACCAATCACATCGCCCCAGTGAATGCTGTGGCTGTTACCCCCGACGGCCAGCGGATAGTTTCTGGTTCCTCTGACAAAACTCTCAAAGTTTGGCACTTAGAAGTAGGCAAAGAAAATTTATCATTTGCAGGTCACGATGACTGGGTAAATGCTGTAGCAGTGACGGCAGACGGTACAAAAGCAATTTCAGGTTCAGGAGACAACAGCATTAAAGTCTGGAATCTCCAAAACGGACAGGAAATTTTAACTATTTCGGGACATCAAGATTGGGTAAAAGCGATCGCAATTACACCGGATAGCAAGCGAGTAGTTTCGGGTTCCGGCGACAAAACTGTGAAAGTTTGGGATATAGAAACCGGAAAGGAAATCTTTACTTTTACGGGTCATACAGACTGGGTAAATTCTGTGGCAGTGACGGCAGACGGAACGATGGCGATTTCCGGTTCGGGAGACAAAACTATTAAAGTTTGGAATCTAGAAACAGGAGAGGAACTTTTTACTTTTTCAGGTCATGAGGACGGGATAAAAGCTGTGGCAGTTACTCCCGACAGCAAGCGGGTTATTTCGGCTTCCGGCGACAAAACTCTGAAAGTTTGGAGTTTGGGGAAAGAAAAGAATATTTTGGCAATTTTATGGAATTTAGCCGTCAAAAATCTACTCTTCACTCTCAAAGGTCATGAGAGTTTTGTGAATGCTGTGGCAGTTACGGCGGATGGCAAATGGGCGATTTCAGGAGGGCGGGAAAACAATCTGAAAGTTTGGAATTTGTCAAGTAGAAAAGAAGTTTTTACTTTGGCAGGTCATGACGATGCGGTAACATCTGTGGCGGCTGTGGGAAATAGGGCAATTTCTGTTTCGGACGACAATACTCTCAAAGTTTGGGATTTGTTAAGTCGAGAAGTAGTTGCTAGTTTCAGGGGAGATAGTGCTTTGAAAGCTTGCGCTATTGCACCTGATGGGGTGACAATCGTGGTGGCGGAAGCTTCGGGACAGGTGCATTTTTTGAGGTTGGAAGAGGGGAAATAGTCATTAGTCATTAGTCATTAGTCATTAGTCCTTAGTTATTAGTCATTATGCCGATCGCACTTTTGCTAAAATTTAAAAGTGCGATCGCTCTTTTCCCCAATCTAGTTTACAATTGTTCCGGGTCAATTCCCATCGATCGCAGTCTTTCTGCCAGTACAGCAGCCCGCTGTTCGGCTTGTTCTGCCCGCAGTCGTTCTTGTTCTGCCCGCTGTTCGGCTTGTTCCAAGCTGCGAGAAACCTCCTCATAACTTGTAAACGGTTCGCCGTCAGGGCGATAAATTTGTAACTCTTCACCCGACAAATCAAAGCGAATTCCGAGTCTGGGGCTGACCCAATTTTCGATCGCATCAATTACGTCCAAACGCCCCTGCGAACGCATCCAACCGCTAAAATCGTTGCGTTCCGGGTCGTACAGGTAATATTCCTCTACCCCGTGGCGATCGTAAAATACCTGTTTTTTATTCATTTCTGTTAGCCTGTTACCGGGAGAAAGAATTTCAAACACTACTTGCGGCGCGATATTTTCTTCTTCCCACTGCTTGTAAGAACCCCTATCTCCTTGCGGTCTGCCCAATACTACCATCACATCCGGGCCGATAGAAGTTTTGTTATCTCCTTCAACAGGATACCACAGCAAATTTCCGGCGACAAATACATTCGGGTCGTCCGCAAATAGCCACGCTAAATTTTGTTGGATGATGAGTATCCAGCGAAATTGTTTAGTATTGTCTGACATCGGTAGACCGTCGCTGTCGGGGTAAATTACATCAGGTTTTTGAGGAGACTTGAGTTGAGTTACCATAACTGTTGTCCGGGGTTAGGGACTGTTGAATTTAATTTTAGCTTGTGGGAAATGTCAGAAGTGCGATCGAGCTTGTGGGAAAGGTGAGAAGTGCGATCGCTTTTAGGTAAATTCCTCACTTTGTCGGCTTCCAAACAAACTTTCCGATCTTGTCAATATAGCCTTGCAAATCTTCAATCTCCACTGCAGCCAGCCCTTCTAAGAATTCCCAGCCCAAATCAAACTGTGGCGAGATTACTATTTTTCCCGTTTTGTCAATATAGCCCCACTTGTCACCAATTTTTACAGATGCCAGCCCTTCAGAGAAATTTTTAGTCTCGTCAAACTGTGGTGAGATTACCATCTTTCCTGTTTTGTCGATATAGCCCCAATTATCACCAATCTTTATAGATGCCAGCCCTTCAGAAAACTCCAAAGCATCTTTAAACTGCTGAGGGATAACAAACTTTCCTGTTTTGTCGATATAGCCCATCTTGCCGTCAATCTCAACTGCGGCTAACCCTTCAGAGAAGTCCATAGCAACATCAAAGTTTTCAGAAATAACTATTTTACCCATCTTGTCTATAAAGACAACTCTGTCATCAACTTGCACTTGAGCCAGCCCTTCAGAGAAATCGTAAGCATCATTCAATTCGATTGCGATCGCTATTTTCCCCACCTTGTCTATATACCCGTATTTCGAGCCAATCTTTACCCTTGCCAGCCCTTCAGAAAAATCTTTAGCATCATCAAATTGAGGCTTTATTAATATTTTCCCTGTTTTGTCGATATAGCCCCATTTGGAACCATTTGTTAACTTTACCTTGGCCAGCCCTTCCGAAAAGTCCCAAACTTCATCAAACTGTGGGGGGATAACAATCTTCCCTGTCTTGTCGATAAAACCCCACTTAGAATCGATTACGACTACTGCCAGACCTTCGGTAAAGCCCCAAGTAAACTCATATTGGGGTTCGATAACGATCTTGCCTGTCTTGTCAATAAAGCCGTACTTTTTATTGCGAACAATTGGAAAAAGCGAGATCGACTCTTGCTTCTCTTCCGACGATGAAGATGAAATTGACGCTTGAACAAACGGCTGGGGGCGATACAAAGCTGCTGTTGACTCCTGCTGCGAAAAAGTTGAACCCGAAACAGCCAGACAGAAAAAGCTAGAAATAACTCTTTTCATTTTTCCCGATCCATTTCTCAATACAATAGCCTATTCCTATTCCTCTTGCTCTCTTTTCTCTTCCTCTG
Source organism: Microcoleus sp. D3_18a_C4 (assembly GCF_036702415.1). Classification (NCBI taxonomy): domain Bacteria; kingdom Bacillati; phylum Cyanobacteriota; class Cyanophyceae; order Oscillatoriales; family Microcoleaceae; genus Microcoleus; species Microcoleus sp. D3_18a_C4. Next base: position 21,895 of record NZ_JAUBTI010000053.1, read on the forward strand.
CGCCCTCTGCGCCCTCTGCGGTGCATTAAAAAAAATCTCATTCAGCAGCGAAAATAGGGCAGACACCGCCCGCCCTACAAAACTACTTCCTCAGCAACTTCACCCCGCGAATCGAATAATCCAAAAGCTCGATCGGGTGCATCAAAGTAACTGCCTTTCCCTGCAACTCCAAATGCTTCTTAATTTGCAAAGAACAACCCGGATTAGAAGAAGCAATCAACTCCGCCCCAGTATTGAGCAAATTCTCCACCTTTTGCACTCCCAATTCATCAGCAATCTCCGGCTGAAGCATATTGTAAACCCCCGCACTCCCGCAGCACAAAGCCGCATCAATCGGTTCTTTTAACTTCACCCCAGGGATTTGTTGCAGCAACTGACGCGGCTGCAAACTAATCTTTTGCCCGTGCAACAAATGACAAGCATCCTGATAAACAATTGTCAAATCTCCCTCAATCAAAGGATTGAGTTTCGCCGTAATTCCCGCACTTGCCAAAAACTCTTGCACGTCCTTAACATTAGCAGCAAATTTTTCAGCTTTCTCCCGATATTGCGGGTCATCTGCTAAAATGTGACCGTATTCTTTCAAAGTGTGGCCGCACCCAGCAGCGTTGATAATCACAAAATCAACACCAGTATTTTCAAAGCTATCAATCATTTGTCTCGCCAAAGCTTTCGCCTGTTGGGCTTGCCCTTGGTGTTCCGGCAAAGCAGCACAGCATCCCTGACTTTTAGGAACCACAACCTCGCAACCGTTAGCCGTCAAAACTCGCACCGTAGCTTCATTAACTGGCGAAAATAACAGCCGCTGCACGCAGCCTAAAATCACGCCGACTCGATAGCGTTTCTCCCCTTGTGCCGGAATTACCTCTGGTAAATTATCCCGGAAAGAATCAACAGTAACTTTCGGCAAAATTGATTCCATCGCCGCCAAGCGGGGAAAGACTTTTTTCAGCAAACCTGTTTTGCGGACAAGTTTTGGCAGTCCTAATTTTTGATAAATAAACAGGGGTACAAGCAAAGGCCGCAATCTGTGAGGATAAGGGAAGAGATTAAAAATCAGAGTACGAATTACATTGTCGGAAAAAGTGCGTTCCTGATTTCTAGTAACTTGGTGGCGAGTGGCGGAAATTAATTTGTCGTATTGAACTCCTGAAGGGCAAGTTGTAACGCAGGCCAAACAGCCCAAACAAGTATCAAAATGCTGTGAGGTTGCTTCGTTTAAAGGTGCGTCGCCTTCGTTAATTGCATCCATTAAATAAATGCGGCCTCTGGGCGAATCCATTTCTTTGCCAAGTACGCGATAACTCGGACAAGTTGACAAACAAAAGCCGCAGTGTACGCAAGTATCGATTAATTTCGGATCGGGCGGATTGTTAGCGTCGAAACCTGGGATTTCGAGGGTTTCTAAGTGGGGATTTTGTGCTAGAAAATTACTTTCTTTGGCCGGTCTTAAATCGTCGCTGGGAAATTGAGATTTTTCGGAAGTTTGCATATATAGAAGAAGTTCGGCAACGGATTATGTAACGGATGTAACGGATGTAACGGATGTAACGGATGTCAGTCCGATGGAAGTCGGAAGAAGAAAGAAGGAATAAGAAAAAAAGTTTAGTTATCTAGGAGAGAAGTCAGAAGCAATCGACCGCATGGATAAAGTGCAATTAAGAATGTCCTAAACGTCCCAACCAAAACTTCTCTTCTTTTCTCTTCCTTCGCGGTCTTCGCGCCTTCGCGGTTCATTAAAAAACAAATCTGGTTCACAAATGAATTAGACCGGGATTCAAGAAAGACCGAACTCCTGACTACAAACTTTAAACTAAATACCCCTTATAAAACGATCGGGACTCAAAAGATTTTCCGGGTCAAACTGCTGTTTAATCCGCCGCATTAAATCGATCGCACTTCCAGTATAGCCCCAAACATCTAACTGTTGCTTGAGGTCGGTCGGCGCTGCTAAAACAGTCAGAAAACCGCCTTTCGCTTCGCACCCTCTGCGTACCTGCAACAGCGTGTCTGCAGTCGCAGTCTCAAACCGCAAAACCCCCAAACCGCTGCCTGCATGAATCCAAGCGTCCTGTACCGGCAATTCGTTAATTGCCCTTACAGCTTCCGACGGTCTGATTCCTATTTTGCAAATAATTGCCGACTTTGTGCCAGAATCCCACATTGTTTCTGGCAATCTTTGCCATAACTGATGCTCATCATTTTCGCAGCAGCTAGTGCCTTGCAAACCCAACTTTTCGCCAACTTCCAGCAAGCGGGCTGATTGTTGTTTAACACTTGGGGCGATACTTTGAAATCTGACGATTAATCCCGTGCCCTTTCCTAAGCCTAATTTTGCGACTAATTCAGGTGACAGCAAATCAACGGCACTTGGTGTCAAAGCAGAGGATAATAAGATTTGAGCCGTTTGGGACAAAGCATTAATTTCCCCTGTCAGCACTACGGTTCCCGATGATTCCGGCAGCGGATAAACTCGGAAAGTTACTTGACTGATGACGCCCAATGTGCCGTAAGCACCAGTAAACAGTTTCATCAAGTCGTAACCGGCGACATTTTTAACAACTCGACCTCCGGCTACCGCAATTTTACCGTCCGATCGCACAAAGGTAATTCCCAATAGCAAATCTCTCACCCCCCGATAGCGATGCCGCAAGGAACCCGCATCAGCAGTAGCGACAATGCCGCCCAAAGTTGCCTGTTGCGGATATGCTGGATCGATCGGCAAAAATTGACCTGCTGCAGCTAAAATTTGTTGCAAATCCGCAAACTTCATTCCCGCTTCCGCAGTCACGGTTAAATCGCCCACAGCGTGTTGTACAAGTCGATTGAGGCGCGAAGTGCTGACAGCCACAAGCCCCGCTGCATCCGGGGGATTTGGGCGTGTTTTCAAACCCGGAGATCCCCCTAAATCCCCCTTAAGAAGGGGGACTTTGAGTGAATTCTCCCCCCTTTGTAGGGGCGGTGCCCCCGTGCCCGCCCTGGGCTGGGGGGGATCGGAGTCTAATTTAACTAAACCGCCCCAATCGAGTTTGCTGCCACTGCCACAAGGCAAGACTGCAAAGCGATTTTGCCCGGCCCAAGCAATGACAGCCGCCAGTTCTTCCTGAGTATGGGGGTAAACGGTACAATCTATTTTCGTGTCGGGGGCAACTGCTTTTTCTACTCGTTCTTGCCAAAATACCTCTGTGTACTGTTGCAGACAGATGCCAGCAGTGCCGACAATACTTTCTAATTCTTGTGTGCTAACGTAATTTTCGGTAGAAAAAGATTTCATGAAGGTTATGAGACGCCCGGTAAAAAAATTATCAAAACACTGCCTAAAACCATTAAATATTAATACGGGCCCGATATTCAAAACATGAAGAAACAAATGTCTCAAAACCGAATTTCTCTGGGAATTACCGGTCTCAACGAAGTGATTGGCGGTGGCCTAATTCCTCAACGCTCTTATTTGGTGCGCGGCGGCCCCGGTACTGGGAAGACTACACTGGGCTTTCACTTTTTGACCGCAGGTGTGGCTTTGGGAGAAAAACCCCTGTTCATTACTTTAGGAGAACCGGAAGCCCAACTGCGCGCCAATGCTCAATGGCTCGGTTTTGACATCGAAGCGATGCCGTTCCTCGATTTGAGCCCATCCTCAGAATTTTTTACCCAAGTTCAGACTTATGACATTTTTTCCGCCTCCGAGGTGGAGCGAGAACCGACTACACAAAAGATTATCGAGCGAGTCGAAGCTGTCAAGCCACAACGGGTGTTTTTGGACGCAATCACTCAATTTCGCTACTTAGCTGCGGATGAGTTTCAGTTTCGCAAGCAAGTTCTGTCTTTTCTGCGGTTTTTGGTGGAAGGGGGGGCGACGGTGGTGTTTACCTCCGAAGGCACTTCAAGTGCTCCCGATGACGATTTGCAATTCATCAGCGACGGGGTAATTTACTTGGAACTGCGCCCTGAAGGACGCGCCCTGTCTGTCACCAAGCTGCGAGGCTCTAACTTCCGCAGCGGCCGCCATTCGCTGCGCCTGACTCAGGCTGGTATGGAGGTATTTCCGCGACTGCTTCCAGACAACTATCAACAGGATTTTGTTGCGGAAACGATTTCTTCTGGGGTTCCAGAAATTGACGAACTACTGCACGGGGGACTGGAACGGGGGACTGTGACGGTGATTAGCGGGCCTAGCGGCGTTGGTAAAACGACGGTGGGGGTTCAGTTTATGAAGGAAGCTGCAGGAAGGGGGGAGCGATCGGTAGTTTACATTTTTGAGGAGTCAACTTCTACTCTGCTGCAGCGCTGTGAATCAGTTAACATCCCGGTTGGGGCGATGATGGGGCAAGGAAGTCTTTCGGTGATACCCGTGGAACCTTTGCTGTACTCGCCGGATCAGTTTGCCTGTATGGTTCGCAAGGAGGTGGAGCAGCAAAAGACGCGGATTGTGATGCTTGACAGTATTTCTGGCTATCAGCTTTCGATGCAGGGGCAAGATTTGGTGAACAATTTGCACGCTTTGTGTAAGTATCTGAAGAATATGGGAGTCACCGTTATCTTGATTAATGAGGTAGAAGCCATTAGCGGAGATTTTCGGCTGACCGAGATCGGAATTAGCTATTTGGCGGATAATCTTCTGTTTATACGCTATCTGGAACGCCAACTGCATAATAGGACAGAAATTCGCAAGGCGATCGGAGTAATTAAAAAACGAGTCAGCAATTTCGAGAGAACTCTGCGAGAACTCGAAATTACTCGCTACGGCATCAAAGTCAGCAAACCGATACGGGGGCTGCGCGGCATTTTGGGTTCGGCGCCGGTGTGGAGTGAGGGGGGAGCGGAGGAAGATTGAATCGGGGTTTGTCCTGCTGTTTCTGGGCAAGTGCAGCTAATTTTGCAGCCGTGAATCTACTAATGAGTAGGGGGCGCACCTCACCACTAGCAGTAGTTCGCACACCGCACCTGCGCCCAGGAGCCTCAGTCTTGGAAAAGTTAAATATAGCAGATTCCATGTTTATGAAGTACACCCCGATATCGAGCGAGTACCGGTTAGACACGGCGCCGTGTCCAAGGAGTGACAACAAACACGTTAAACCGATAGTCCGGCAGGGAATGAATTCCCTGCCTCAAAGCTCAAGTCCTCGCTATGAGGACTGAAAACTCATCAGTCCTCATAGCGAAGACTTCAGCTATTAGGCAGGGGTTTCAACCCCTGCCGGATTATGAGTTGTACCTTAAGTTGACACTCCTTGGGCTTTTGGAGTGTCCCTACAAGAGCTAAAATTGTGTATTTTACTACTTTTAATAGCTCGCCGAAAAGCAAGCTAAACCTTATTCACAGGAAGCTGATAAATGACTGGCAACTCAATAATTTTAGCCGTAGACCGCAATCAGCGCAACTTGGAACTTTTAGCACAGTTTCTCAACAAAGAAGGATACCAGATGATCGCGGCTTATAACTTTGAAGATGTTGCACAAGCTATCAGTCAGCCTGCTAGGATCGGGATGGCTTTAGTAGATATTTCTGGTTTCGATGGCCGGATTTGGGACTGCTGCGAACAACTGCGAAATCACCAAATTCCTTTTTTGATACTCTCGCCCAAACAAAGCGCTGCCATTCAGCACGAAAGCCTCTGCCACGGGGCTCGGAATATGTTGGTAAAACCTTTGATCGTTAGAGATTTGCTGGGAATTGTGCACAGCTTGCTAGGAGAACGTGCGTGAGTCAAATTTTATTGCTTGTCGAACAGAAAGAAAATCGCCGATTGTTATTAGAATGGCTAGCAGTTTACTATGAGGTATTGTTGCCAAACTCAACAGAAAATAGTGAGGATTTTTTACCATTTAATCAATCTTTTGACCTGGCGATAATTGACGGTCTTGCCCTGAAACGCCACTGGCAATGGGTTGCCGCCCAAAAACAGGCAGAACACCCGGTATGCTTGCCTTTCCTTTTGATTACATCCCGCTCGGATGTAGGGATGGCAACGCAATTTATTTGGCAAAGTATTGACGATTTGATTATCGCTCCGATCGAGAAGATTGAATTGCAAGCGCGGGTGGAGATTTTGCTGCGATCGCGCCAGTTGTCTTTAACTCTCAAATTGTCGCACGACCAACTCGATCGCACTTTGCAAACAGCCCAAGAACTCAATGAGATGAAAACATCTTTGCTGTACATGATTGCCCATGATGTTCGCAATCCTTTGAATTTCATCATCGGCACTACGCAACTTCTTAGCAAGTACAAGTTGACATTAACAGATGAGAAAAAACAAGAACTTCTAGACAAAACTCAAGCAGCGGCAAAAGGCATAGATTTGTTATTAGATGATGTTTTGCTGCTGGGGCGTGTTGAGTCAGGACAAGCCGGGTTTTGCTTGCTACCGCTAGACTTAGCAAAGTTTTGTAATGAGTTGGTAGTGGAATTTCAGAGCAGCCTGAAGTTGAAACCTCAAGCTGATCGGGTGACGCTGATTTTTGTGAATCACAGTCAATCGGCGATGGCGTCTTTGGAGGTAAGCTTGCTCAGGCGCATTCTGGGCAATTTGCTCTCAAATGCTATTAAGTATTCTCCCCCTAATACCGAAGTCATCTTTGAATTAAAAGTTACTGAAACCGAGGCTATTTTTTCGGTACAGGATGCAGGAATTGGCATACCTGTCGCAGACCAAGGACGGCTGTTTGATTCCTTTTACCGGGCTAAAAATGTCGGTCGAATTCCCGGTACTGGACTGGGGCTGAGCATTGTTAAAAAATGCGTGGACTTGCACGGTGGCGAAATTACTTTGATCAGTGAAGAAGGCGTCGGCAGTACATTTACAGTAACGCTGCCGATCGCACAACCTGGAAAAAATCAAATCTCGCCTGCAACGCCTTAAACTAGATGCAGGCATTATATTGGGATATTCATCGATGAATTTGACCGCCGGGTGAGGCTATACGTGGTAGTGTGACCCTGAGATGTATCCTCAAAAAACTGAATAAAACTCTCGCTATTTTACAACGCCAGAATGTGAAGAACCATTAACAGCCGCTGGTCAACTGATGAAATTGAGCATCGTCGTTCCAGGAGCGATCGACGAGCGGGAGAATTGGCGATCGTTCGTCAAAGCTCGATCGGCCTCGTAAAAAATGTTGAACGCACCCAGAAATAATTAGATACTATACAAAACTTATCCCGATATTCCCGACTTTATATTTCTGAAAAAAAGGGGCAAAACCACCGTCACATCTTAGATGATCTGATGAGTATTTTAACAGTTTAAAAATGGTCGATCAACTCTTTTATGAATTATTGTCGGACTCTTTTTAATGAGCGAGTAGTTAGAGAGTTGGTTGCTGCCGGCGTCTTATACTCTTGTGCCGTAAAATCAATCCACCGTTGAAGATCGATCGCCTGAGCTTTCAGACCCAGAGTCCAACTGTTCCACTATTAATGGTTGAAACCTGATGTCTCCAGGTTCAATTGGCACTCTTCTCCACCAAGCTGGCAACAAGAGCAGCCAAAACTTACCCAAAGACACAGAACGCTGCTCGCCAACAAAAACTAAGGGCAGGAGAGCCGCCACTCGTAAGACGGCTGAGAGGGCAAACACCCCTGGCAAGCCACCGAGATTGGTCAAAGTGGCGATAAAGCCACCAAGGGTGATTCCCATTGCCCCAGTGACACCAGGAACCGCGGCCGCGATCGCAAAGTATATGGACTGATTCAACAGTGGTGTCACCGACATCATGAGATTACCACTGCACAAGTCGATCGCCGCCCACGTTGCACCGCCGATGATGTGCAACAGCGGGAACCACACCCATAGGAAAATTGGAGACGTTCCAGCTTCTAGCCAGAGCAGAGGGGTCAGAGCCACCAAGATTCCCACTACTATCATGATCGGGCGGTTCCCAACCCGGTCAGCCAGTTTGCCCCAAAAAACCAGCATCAGTAAGTTAGCACCCGCTCCTAAGCTGTTGTAGAGCGTTACCACACTGACATCTATACTTAGGTTATCCAGCAGATAGAGGTTAAAAAAGGGCGCGCTGACGTTAACGGCAAAGCTCCATACAGCAGAGTAAAGCAAAAACTTTAAAAAATTGGCTTCCTTGAGAAAGCTAAAAATTGTCCCTATGGATGATTTTTCGCCTCTATCTGAATGCGTGACGTGTAGAAGCTTTGGATTCACATCGGTCATAAAGAACTGACAACCTAGACTGATGATGCCAAGCACAATTCCTAAAACCAAGATGGCACTGTAACCTTGGAGCCTTCCACCGGGCCAGTTCGATACCACTAGAGCCAGCAACGGCACACCAATGAGATTCGTCAAGCTGACAGCACTATTGCGAAAGCCAAAATACCGCCCGCGCAACCGCTGAGGTACTAAAACCGCCAACCAGCTCAAGAAGGAAGCACGACCTAAAGATTCTAAGACTTGAGTTACCCAGATGATTGCCAATGTCAACTGCACTAGCTGATGTCCAGCGAGCTGAAATGAGCCTCCCAACCAAATGGCTGGCACGATAATCAGCCACAGCAGTCGCGACAGTCCGAAAATCCAGATGGAATACCAGTGGCGGCTCTGCAGTCGGTCTCCTATATAAGCTCCGAACGGTTGGAGCAGATTTACCAGTTGAGGAATGGAGGCGAGCATACCAATTTCGACTGGGCCAGCCCCCAAATCCAGCAAGAAATTACTGAGCAACGCGCCACCGATGATGCTGTAAAAAAGCGTAGCGAAGACACTCTCCAAAGTTAGCGATCTGAGGCTTAACCGAGTTTCCGGTTTGGAAAGTTTTAGAGGCGGATTGGTCAGAAGTACCGTCTCTAATAAGGCTATATCCTCTTGGATTTCCTGAAGAGGGAGAGGATTCGTTCCCACTAAGGTGTTATCTTCTTCTTGTGTTTCGAGCATACTGGATAGCCAATAGATGAGCTGCTACGCAGCTTAATTGTATAATATAAGATTAAGTATTTTAAGGAATACAGCCATAGATGCAAGCTAAAAATCAATACGGTTGTTAAAACTATTTATTCCGGGCGAGATCCCTTGCAGCATCCCCCTTCTTAAGGGGGACGCAAGAGTAAGTTCTTATCCCACCCCCTACTCCCCTTGAGAAGGGGGAGTAGGGGGCAAGCTAAGGGGGGATCGAGCTTAACTGAACCGTATTGAGCTAAAAGTTATCGCTCTAAAAAGCAAAAAGAAAGATTACTTAAATAAATTAGAGAAAATAAGAATGCCCAAATTAGAGAATAATTATTAAGTGCCTTATTAATAATTAATCCATAAATAGCTAAGTTTTTATAAATTTCCTAGGCGACAGTAGCTTACTTGGTGCTTCAGGGTGAACCAGATAAAATAGAGATATTTTCAGAGGGAATAAGTCAAGGTAAGTTTCGGAAACCAACCTCTTAGTATGAATAAAGGTTGCTAAAAATGAGAACCAAATCAAAGTTCTAAAGGAGCAAGGGCGTTCAAGAACTCTTCTAGGATAAATCGCAGCAAAGATTGAGTGGCTAATATTAAACCCAATCGAGCTTGGGCGAGTTTTGGCTGTTCGATTTTAACTTCTCCCCAAATTCGGCACTGGCTGTAAAAAATCTGAAATGCTTCGCTCAAACTATTGGCTAACTTGAAATAATTGACAGGTTTTTCGCGGTTTTTCACCTCAAAAGTAGGATATAAATTGTCTAGCACTGTTAACAGTTGCGATATTAAACGGCGTTCTGCTGGATGCACTAACCGCAGTCGATCGCCCTCGTCAATCCAAGGGATAGGATTTGGACTCGCCAGCGACCAAATTTGCGGCGCTGTAGCGACATCCGGCTGCGCGATCGAAATTATGCGATCGCGGTGGGCCATTCGCAGCAGGGAACAGCAGCGCGCGTGGCTGTACTGAATCGGAAACAGTCGATCGGCTGACACAACAGGAGATAATATTCGAGATTTTGGAAGTGGGAGGTTCGTTTGAGCTAAACGCTGCAACCAGACGGCTAAACCTGCATCAGTCAACTCCATCTCGATAATTCCCCCCGGCGCGACTTTAACGGCGAAATCCGGGTAGCACAGCGGTTCGAGTGTTTCGGCCAACTGTGCCGCGATTGTCTGCGGTGTCTGCTGCCAAGTTTTAGCCAATTTCAGGGCGATCGCAGACACGTACAGCACCCGCGCGCTATCTTTACTCCGATTTAATGGAAATATTGCACCATTCTCAATTACTTGTTTAGGAACAGGCATCTTGCCTGTTCCACAATAAAATTCATCTTTTGTGGAACGGGCATCTTGCCCGTTCTTGAGAATGGTGCAAGATTTAAGATTTAATGGAAATATTGCACCATTCTCAATTACTTGTTTAGGAACAGGCAAGATGCCTGTTCCACAATAAAATTCATCTTTTGTGGAACGGGCATCTTGCCCGTTCTTGAGAATGGTGCAAGATTTAAGA
>NZ_JAUBTI010000053.1:32413-44955 GCF_036702415.1 Microcoleus sp. D3_18a_C4
TTTAATGGAAATATTGCACCATTCTCAATTACTTGTTTAGGAACAGGCAAGATGCCTGTTCCACAAGAAAATTCATCTCTTGTGGAACGGGCATCTTGCCCGTTCTTGAGAATGGTGCCACCTATGAGATTTAACGGAATTTCCCCTAGTGTCTCTTGCTGGCCGATCGCCTTTTGGAACCTTGAAAGCAAGAAACACTTCACTGTAACTTCCGGGCACTGCGAGATATTTGCTGTATCCATATCGGCTCATCCTACCGTAAGAGCAACGATCGACTGTTACCGCTTGCACTTTTCTTGTACGTTAAACTGCTGATCTCAGAGATAGTCGATCGGCTCCCCCGATCGGGGCTACATCGAATTAATAGGCTTTCTAGCGATTTTTTTGCTAAATAACAATAATTTACGACAAATTTTTTGCTGAACTCTACCATTTTGATGTATTTTTTGCTACATTGAATTTTTCGGTAAAACTAAGAAAAGTCAGCACAGTTAAGAAGCGTGCAAGCTCGATCGGGGGTTGGTTGTCTCACTTTGTATCGCACTGCTGGCAGAAGCTGTTTTTCTCACTCTTAAATATATCCCAGAGCCTCACTTATGCAATCAACTTCCACACCTGTAGAGACTATCGATCGACCGTTTATCACTTGGCAGCGAATTATCGACTGGGCCCAGGAACACTACCGCTGCCGGACTTTTAGCAAAGACGAGCGGATTCCCGCAAGACCCGGACTGCTGTATTTAGTCCAGAAAGGTTCTGTGCGACTCGTAGGTAGCGCTCAAGTTAGCGCTGCGGCGGCGAAGTCGAAATCCGCTGACAAAACTACAGAAGAAGCTTTTTTGGGCTTCGTCGGCGCAGGCCAGCCCTTTGAACTGGTTGCTCAGTCTCCGTTTACTCTCCAAGCTTACGCTCATGCCGATCAAACTCACGTAGTGTGGATGTATTGGCACGACTTAGATAACTGGCCTCACTTTCGTAGGGAAATTTTGGATGCGTTTCGCTACCAGCACCAGCGGAAACTTCTCTGGCTGAGCACTTTGGGACAGCGCCGGACGATCGACCGACTGTTGGGATTTCTCACTTTGTTGATCGAGGAGTTTGGCGAACCTTACATAGGTGACGACGAACCGGATGTGGTTCGGGGCTACCGGCTGCCTTGGGCCTTGACTCACGCTCAAATTGGCAGCGCAATTGGCTCAACGCGGGTGACGGTGACGCGACTGATGGGTAAGTTGCGATCGAAAGGTTTGATTAATACTGAGGATGATAATTTAATCTGTTTGCCGGCTAAGTCTAACCCCCAAAAGACAAAAAACCACAAGCAGGACGTAGAAGATTCCTTGGAAGATTCCCTGGAAGATGAAGATTCCCTGGATGATTCCCTGGAAGATGAAGATTCTCTCGAAGATTCTGAATAAAATCCTGCGGTAAATTGCCAACAAACAGCGCGTCACTATTAGTTTTGGGCAGTCGCGCTCGATCGCTCGACAGTGTACGATGAATTGTGTAAACTTTTGCCGTTCTCGAAAGGTGCGACTGACAATGACCGATGACAAGCAAAAATCTTCAATCCCGAACAATCAGCAACGGGTGGTATTCTGCGACTTTGACGGCACGATAACTGTTGAAGAAACTTTTGTGGCAATGCTCAAGCATTTCGCACCGGAACTGTCGTCTCAACTGATCCCTGAAATATACGCTAGAAGGCTGAGTTTGCGATCGGGAGTGCGGCAGTTACTAGAGTCTATTCCCTCGGAACGTTACGGGGAAATTGTGGAATTTTCTAGGGGAAAGCTGATGCGGCCGGGATTGTTGGAATTGCTGGATTTTTTGGACGAGAAAAAGGTAGATTTTGCGATCGTTTCCGGCGGTCTTCGGGTCATGGTAGAGACGGTAATGGGCGATTTGGTACACCGGGCGAGCGTTATTTACGCTGTGGATGTGGACGCTAGTGGCCCTCGCTTGCAAGTCAATTCTGAGTTTGAAGGAGATGAGGAATTGGTGTCTAAGGTGCGGGTGATGGGCCAGCACCCGGCCGAGGAACAGGTGGCAATCGGAGATTCGCTGACGGATTTTAATATGGCTTTGCAGGCTTCGTCGGTGTTTGCGCGCGATCGGCTTGCCCAGTATCTAGACGAACAGCAAAAGCCTTATACTAAATGGGATAATTTTTTTGATGTCTTGGAAAATTTGTCCCAAAAATGGAATTGAAACTATAGCCTTTCTCAAGAAAAGTTATGTGTGTATTGGTAAAGTGTGCACTGCCCACCCTACGTTTATATAAGCCAGGGCAATTCCTATTAACTCACATCTTGCACCATTGTCAATAAGCCTTCACGAGCCGGCAGGATGCCCACCACACAAGAAAATTTACTCTTTGTGGAACAGGCATCTTGCCTGTTCTTGAGAATGGTGCAAAATGTCACTATTACCGTAAAAAGTAGATTAAAAACTGAGGATTTGTAAAGAATGAGTGGCGATTTGAGATCGGATTTAATTGCAGCAGCCAAACATTTTTACGATCGCGGTTGGATGGTTGGGACTGCTGGCAATCTTTCAGCCCGCTTACCAGATGGCACTTTTTGGATTACTGCTAGCGGCCGCGCGAAAGGGCAGTTAACTGAACAAGATTTTATCAGAATGAACTCAGACGGCGCAATTGTCGAGCAACCTGTTGCCGACAGCCGCCCTTCGGCCGAAACCAGCATTCATTTAGCCGTTTACAATTGTTTTCCAAACGCTAAAGCTTGCTATCACGTTCACTCGATCGAGGCAAATTTAGTTTCTCGGCTAACAGCAGGAGATGCAGTGCCTTTACCCGCGATCGAAATGCTGAAAGGTTTGGGGGTGTGGGAGGAAAACCCGCAGGTGGCGATACCCCTATTTGCAAATTATTTGGAAGTGCCTAAAATAGCCAAGGAAATTTGCGAATTTTTTGCCGTTTCAGCGCCGTCTGTACCCGCTTTATTAATTCGCGATCACGGCATCACAGTCTGGGCAGACTCGCCAGCGGCCGCCTACAATTACGTAGAAATTGTAGAATACATTTTTCGCTATACGATCGCAGCCCGCCAATTAAATTTAGATTGAAGATTTGGGATTTGAGATTGAGCGGTGCATGAATTCGGAATTATGTAAGTTCGCCCTAAGCAGCTTACGGCTATTACCGCTATGATTAGCCTCTCAAACCACTTTTTGTATCCCGGACTCTAGGAAACGAGCAAACATTCAGAAGAGGCAACAGTCATGGCTAAATATACCAGAATTTTATCCATAGATGGAGGTGGAATTAGAGGAATTATTCCAGCGCAAGTTTTAGTTAGCGTTGAGTCAAAGCTGCAACAGAAAAGTGGCAACCCAGATGCGAGAATAGCTGACTATTTTGATTTAATCGCGGGCACAAGTGCGGGAGGAATTTTAACTTGCATCTATTTGTGTCCTGATGCCAAAAATCCCACCAGACCTCGGTGGTCGGCGAAAGATGCTCTTAATTTTTCGATTGAGAGCGGCCGCGACGTTTTTAAGAGTTCATTATGGCAAAAACTCACATCTATAGACGGTTTGATAGATGAGAAATATCCAGGCGAGCGCTTAGAACAATTCTTTTTGGAAAACTTTAGAAATTGCAAACTCAGCGAACTGCTGAAACCTTGTTTAATTTCCAGTTACGACATCGAAAGGAGAAAAGCTCACTTTTTCGATCAAATAGATGCTAAAGAATATCCAGCCCAAGACTATTTTATTAGAGATATCGCCAGAGCCACATCTGCAGCTCCCACTTTCTTTGAAGTTACCAAAATCCGCTCTTTGACGAACGAATCCTACGCTTTAATTGACGGGGGAGTTTTCGCAAACAATCCCGCACTTTGTGCCTATGCAGAAGTTAGAAATAAATTCAGAATTCCCGACGATCGCTCCGACAAAGGCCCGACAGCAAAAGATATGGTAATTCTATCGCTGGGGACAGGAGAAGCTCAGAAAAAATACCCCTACGAAGAAGCGAAAAATTGGGGGCAAGTTGAGTGGGTTCAGCCTTTGATTAATATCATGATGACGGGAGTTGCTGAAACTGTAAATTATCAATTAATTCAAATTTATGATGCGGTTGAAAGACCGAATCAATATTTGAGAATTACTCCCGATTTGAGCCGCGAACAACCGCTGCCGATTGATGATGCCTCGGAAGAGAAGATATCGGCACTGCTGAGAATTGGCAAGGATCAAGCCGAAAAGAATAATGAACAGTTGGATAAGTTTATCGACTTGTTACTTGCGGAGCAGTCCTAGGATTTTAGTCATATTGTAGGGTGGGTTGGGCGCGGCGATTAAGTTAAGTCACCAATAAATAAATTTTAAACCGCGCCTAACCCACCAACCGCAGGGCTGAAAGACAAAAAATATATGTTGACAAATCGTGCAATAATTGCTGTAGGATTGCCTACAATCTCTATGTGGCAGTGCTTCGCCCTGTTTGCAATTAATCGCGAGCCGTCAGTAATTGGTTAAAAAATACCAAGAAAAGCGCGATCGACATTTAGATGAAACCTTCAATAACAGGTGGTTTCAGCGGTTTTTCGTGACGTTGTTCTTGGGTGGCCAAGTGCTGCTACGCATACTCCAAGGCAAAATTGACCGCCGCAAAATCATGGAACATTTAGTAACAGTAGGCTTGGATTCTTTCCGATCCGTGCTGCTAATAGCCTTTTTTGGCGGCATGATTTTTACATTTCAATCAGCCAGAGAATTGGTTCGCTTTGGCGCGGTAGGGGCGATGGGAGGTGCTTTTGCTGTGGCATTTTGCGGCGAATTAGCGCCACTTTTAACGGCCGGCGTGGTGGCGGGACAAGTAGGTTCGGCATTTGCGGCGGAGATAGGAGAAATGCAGGTGACGGAACAAATAGACGCCCTGTATATGTTAAGAACAAATCCGGTTGATTATTTAGTAGTGCCGAGGGTGATAGCTTGCTGCATCATGCTGCCGATTTTAACAATTTTTTCGGTAGCGGTGGGAATTTTGGGCGGGCTATTTGTAGCGGTTCATTTTTATAATTTGGAACCGTCGGTATTTTTGGAATCGGTGCGGACTTTTTTGGGGCCTTGGGATTTAGTAACTGTGGTGATTAAAAGTTTTATTTTTGGGTTGATAATTGCCCTTGTCGGTTGCGGTTGGGGATTGACGACGGTGGGCGGAGGGAAAGGAGTAGGCCAAGCTGCAACGGCGGCGGTGGTAACTTCTTGGGTGTTGATTTTTGTAGCAGATTTCTTTTTATCGTTGTTGATATTTCACGAGTTGAGGATGCTCAAAGGTTGATAATCTTGGCGATTATAGCAGGATTCAGGAGTCAAGACGCTTAAATATTAAGGGTTTGAACAATCATCAACCCGAATGCCACCAGAATTTCTATAAAATAACATAAAGATTTTTTAAACCGCAGATTAACGCAAATAAACGCTGATAAAATTGCATCAGCGTTGATCAGCGTTCATCCGCTGATATCTGCGGTTTAAAACTCTCAACTTGAGATTTTAGATTGGAGAAAGGAGGGCGATACACTCGAATTGCCTCAATAGGAACTTCCCCATCTGTTTCGGGGACGATTTCGAGGGTGTGTTTGGAGTTGCTCAAATTCTGAGCCAATGTTGTAGGGTATTCGCGGCTTGAATCTGCAATTTGTGGAGGAACGTATGAATCAACAAACATTGGTCGCACCTGCCAGGAAATTTCAAATCCTTTTGGCGTCGGTTTTTTAGAGTATTCATAAGAATTTTTCAGCCACCAGTTTCTCGGTTCAATCACGACGCGGCCAGAGTTTGAGACAAACATTTCGTCGTTTGTACCGCTGCCGTCGTAACCTGTTTTAGAACCTACAACGTCAAATTTAAACTTGCTGGCGTCGCTGTTAATCTCAGTAATTATGGCTTTCCAATCTTCGACGATTAGCGGTTTTTGGCTGGATATTTGGATGATTGCCGGCCAACCGACCCCCAGGCTAAGGCTAGGTCTGGTGATGCTGTAAAGTTCAGGAAATTCTGAGGGTTTTTTGCCGTCGATCGCAATTCTAGCAGAAATTGCCTTGCCGTTGAAGGTTTTATCGGCGATCGCATCTATTCTATTTCCTTCAAATTCTAAAACCAACTTGCCATCTTGCCACTTAACATCCCTGCCAACTGTATAGGTTTTCACTAAATCCTGCTGCGGTTGAGGAGAATTTGGCTTGTATCGCAGGTGCGGTTTTATCAGAGCAGCTAGCAGAAAATTTCCCCAATCATTAAGGTGAATGTTGTCGCTCAATAGCTGTTGTGGCTGCAAGCGATTATCTGTCAAATACCTGCGCCAAGGTTCGCGAATTTCCGCGATTTCGCAGCCGTACTTATCGGCCAATTCCGGCAGCCATTGAGTAGAATGAGTGTTGTGCCATTCGTATCTTGTGACTGAATTTGGATCGTCGCTGTTGCCTGTCGGCATCCAGTCGATGTGGTCTGAATGCAAGAGTATTTCGCTAGCAGTGCGGCTGCGGACATTGGCAATTATGGCTTCGTAATCTTCACCGCCTCCGTAGACGTGAAAAATTAGCAAGTCTGGATAAAAAGGATACAAATCATGTTCGCTGGGACGGATTAAAATCGGTGCTGCAAATCCTCCGATTGCCCGATTTTCCACAATTAAATCTGCATTGGGAAATCGCTGTCTCAAATCCTTCACTACATTTTTCCACCAATCTTGTTCTGTGATGGATTGACCGTAGAATAGAATACGCACTTGGCGGCGGTTTGTTGGAGTGCTAGCAGCAAGTAGCCCCATCGTCCTTTGAATCCTCGCTCCAAAACTAGCATTATTTTCAATAGGAGCGGGTGGGGGGAATGGCGTATCGGCAGCTATTTTTTTGATGAGCGGAACTAACAGAAAGCTGAGACACAAAAAAAGCAGCCACAAGTAGCGATAAATCTTGGATTTTCTGCTATTTCCTGGGTGTTTTGCCATTGTTTTATTTTTCCCTGTCCGTTTCACTTCGCTCAAGGCGACTGTGGGATGAATGCTACGCCTCTAATCAGTAGCTGTAGCGTGCTTATGGGGGCACCTCACCAGTAGCTGTAGTGTAGGCTGTATGGAAATATATTACCAAATTGAGCGCGACAAAAAGTGATATAATGCCAGCTAATTAATTGCACTCCGATCGATCGCACGTCAAATGGATTACAAAACAGCCCGCAGTTTTCTGATCGACCAAGGAACCGCCCTGGAAACCAAGAAAAATCCCGACGCCTTCCTGATGCGTCTCAAACAAGGTCAACCGCCCGTACCCGGACAGGTGACATCGATTTTATTAGCTTTAAAAATATTGTTTGAAGGGCTGCAAGAATCTCCAATGCTCGATCGACAATTGATCTCGGCACTGCATTTACTGTCAGTAGAAGGTTTGCAGCAATTTGAATCAGGACTCCGCAGAGGAGTTTCTTGGCCGCCGCTGCTGAAGGAAGACTTAAATCGAATTGCGATCGCAGTCAAGAATATCTTTTCCGGCGTCTGGCAATAATTAGCTCGGCTACCACCGATCCCGATACCCACCGCCAGTAAACTCAATTTTTTTTCTACATTTTTTTCTACAATTATTTGTAAAATTTTATGTTAATCTTGCTACATTTACCCTCGAATTGTGGCATCTTAATATAAGAATCAGTTCTCACAAACACTTGGAGAGACTCCCATGAACGCCGAAGAAAAAGCTAGACAACTAATTGCACGAGAAAGGCAGCATAGCGAACACTTGCACGAATCTATGCTCAATCGTTCCTCCCACGAGCTAGAAACACATGGGGAGGGAATTGCTGAAGAAAAAGCCAGAGAATTAATGGCTCAAGAAAGGCAGCACAGCGAACACCTGCACGACTCTATGTTAAGCCGTTCTTCCCAAGAGGTAGAGGCATCGATCGCACCGGATGACACTGACAAATAAATTTTGTTAACACAAGACTTACGGACAGATACCAAGAAACCTGGTTTTTATACCATTTTTCATACCATAACAAAGGGCTGTAAAAAGGTTTTTGTATAAACAACCAGGTTTCTTAGTCCTGCAATAGTTCAGCACAGCAAAACTCTACTCAAATCGAGGAGAATTTTAGGTGCAATCAAAACAGCCCCTACTCGGTTGGCAGGCGCTATCACAAACATCCACGCGCCAAATATAGCAAGAGAAAATGCCAAGTTCTACTGCTCGCGAAAGCTTTCGAGGGATGCCAAAAGAGCTGGCAGTCCCGCTAGCGCGGCCGACACCAGAGCCTCATCTTTGTAAACTCGCGCTCGCAGAATAGGGGTACTTTTAGACGCAGAGGTGAAAGAGCCTCGCCGTTGGGAATTTCCGGTTTCTGGCGTCACGCAAAACATAGCAGTATCCTCGCAGTATTGTCAATTAATCCCTAAATATGCGCCCGTAAAATTTCTCACGGGTTGCTGTATGTTTCTATTATTACTCAGATAAATAACCGAGAGGAAACCCTGAAATAATTATTCACGATTGCTAGGGATCAACTTAAACTGCTTAACGGCTTTTATTAATTTGTTACACGGCCGGCGTTTGTTTCAGCCGATCGCCCACAGCGACACAGACACCCGCAACCAAAATCACCGATTTCACAGGAGGAACGCGGATCAATGATGCTAACTCTTAGTGCAGCAACAGTTATAAGTCAAATCAGGCCGACTGTCGAAAGCTTGCGCGACGGAGACTACCGCTACCGAGACTCCTTTGCGCTCGATCGACCTTTCAGATAAATCCAATTTCGCAAACAAGACAGATAAATCACCGGCAGCGATTCAGACAAACGCGCGGGCAAAAGTTACTGCTTCCGGGGCATCCCCCAGCACAACAACATTATTAACATCACGGTAGCGAGCGAAATTTCCCCAAAAACATCACAGAAAATCGAGTGGAAATTAGCACCTGGAAACCACATTAATTTCGACAGGTTTTATCCGCTGCAAGCAGGGTCGGGATTAGAATTGTACAAATGTTTAACAGCCTTTTTACCAAAATTGAAGTAATTATATCAAATATGGTGGATTGCACCGGATATCTGTAGGACAGGGCTTGGCCCATAGGTGTCAACTTAAGCTTTTAGTCCATCAATATTCCCGCCTACCCGTCAGTCCGCCAGGGGTTGAAACCCCTGTCGGACTGTCGGACTGTTTAACGTTAAGTTGACACCAATGGACACTGCAGTGTCCCTACCCTTCTTTGTGTTAATTTAACCTAAGAACCAGCATTTTCCAATTCTTCCCGCAGCATTTCCCGATAGACTTTCGGCAAACGAGAACTCATAGAATTGGTCTCAATTCCATATCCCAAACTCGTCCAAGTTCCCGAAAGCATCCGCAACACGTCAGTTAATCTTTCCTGCCGCAACATCTCAGAAATATCAGCTTTCCAAAACTTGCGATCGCTCAACCAAGCATAAACCACAGCATCCTGATCTTCTGGTTCAAAACTGTAATCTTCCCAGAATAAAAAATTAGCACGACGCGCCTGATAGCGCTTAGCCTTCTCCTTCCAAGTCGAAGTCAGAAATTGATACCTGCCCGCTGCCGTAGTACACTTGCCCCGATTCGGGCCATTAACAATCCTCACACACCAGTCAGGATGGCGGCTCAAATCTAATATATATTTGCCACCGTAAACAACGTGATAAGGCCGAGAAACATTCGACTCGCTAGCAGAAATAGTACGCATCAGCGCCCGAATATAAGGATCGCCCGTTTTAATAGCCAGCGGCGGGAATTTTCCCCGCCCGCTTACCGACTGCGATAACTGCTGATTTCCCCGCAAATTAGCAACCAAAAAAACACCGCCGCCAATCACAGCGCCGATTAAAAGTATAAATCCGAGGATTTGAATTTCTGCTCGCCTCAGCAAACCTCTTTTGCGACGGCCGAATTTCTCAGCTTCCAGCAAAGTCATTTCCATTTCCGAAATTTCGGCTAATTTTCGAGCCGCCCGCATCCGGCGCACCCGAAAATCGTATTGATATAGCGGCGCTGCTACCAGCGTTAGACTCGATAAAACCCCCGCCAATTTAATCAGCCAGAAATCTAATTCACCGGCTACGGCAACATTTGTCAGAGTAGATATTCCTGTTAGTAATTGAGCCGGATCGATCGCTCGCGCTGGCCAATAAAAAACCGCAAGTTGCACCAACAGCGACAGATTAAAGGCAAAAAAAATCACTACAACAGCATTCAAGCCTTCTCGCAAGTGCGATCGAATACCCGTATGGCGGCGCTTGAACTTGCGCGCAACGCGAAAGCGCCCCGGCAGCATAATTAGTAAGGGATTTAAGATTTTGACTGCTAAAAAGTGACAAACAAAGAATAAAGGCAACTGAATCAGCCAAGCCGCCAGCAGTAGAGTCAGAAAGCCGATATCGTCGCTGACAAAAGGAATGCCCCTGCGAAGGACAAAACTAAAACTCTGAGCGAGAGCAAATGCCCTTAACCACGAAATCGGATAGGGGAACCAAGCTGGCCACTTGAGAGTTTTCATGCTGAGAAAACGAAAGTTTAAGGGCGAATAGTAAAACTATTAAGATTTTGCCAGATTTGGCGATCGGAAAATTGTTGTAGGGTGCGTCAGCCCAAATCTTTGACCCAAATCACATCTTGCACCATTCTCGATCAGCCTTTTTTGGGCCGGCAGGATAAGCCTTTTTTGGGCCGGCAGGATGCCCGCCCCACAAGAAAATGCACTTTTTGTGGAACAGGCATCTTGCCTGTTATTGACAATGGTGCAACATCTCAGACCAAAATCAAAGTGTTTTTGGTCTGAGGCACCGAACCCAAGCGAGACTAATTCAATCAAATCACACTGGCAAACAACTCCTCAAAACTCTTTTGCGGAGCCTCCGACTTCGCCACAATTTCCACAACCTTGTTGCGAGAAGTCGGCTGAAACAGCGCCTCCACGCACACTTGGGCTACCTTGGTGCGGGGAATGCTGCTCTCAAACATTTTGTCGGCACCAGTCATGACGATCGCATCTGAATTATCCTCATTTTTGAGACCGCCCGGACGGACGATCGTATAAGTTAGGCCGCTTTTTTGCAAATATTCCTCGGCTTGTTTTTTCCAAACCAAAATCAGCCAGAACAAATTCAGCGGGTGAAAAAACTGAGAGACGCACAGAGAAGTCACCAGCACAAAATGCTCAATGCCCTTAGCCTTAGCTGCATCCACCAAATTTTTAGTACCTTCAAAATCCACCTTGTAAGGCGCTGTGGGGTCAAAACCAGGGGCCGCCCCTGTCGCGCACAGCAATACCGTACTATCGCCGATGGCATCGCCCAGGGAAGTCGCATTTAATACATCCCCAGTCACTAACTCTACCTCCGGTGGTAAAATTTGCCTAGCTGTCTCTAGATTTCGGACTAAAGCGCGCACGGGAATACCTCGCTTGACCAATTCTGCGACGATGCGGCGGCCAGTCTGACCTGTGGCTCCTGCTACAAATGCTTTCATATGTCGAGTTATGCTGAACTAGGGTAAGTTTTGTTGCTATCAATTTCTCAATTGTAGGGAGGAAACTCCCTTAACACATCCCCAACCCGACCGGTGCGTATTACAGGAGAGTATAGAATGAAGCAAGATTCCGCTGAATATCAAACTTTTGAAGCTTCTGACGAAAATTACTACCCAGATGCGAGTGTCCAACAGCCCGAAAGTGGAAGCGCGGATGCACCAGAGGAAGTTGAGCCGATTTGGTTTCACACGCATTTTGAAGACAGCATGGAGATGTACGCCGATGCGGAGACGGTGGCGAAGCATTTGAACAACCACAAGAGTTGGTTTTGCCATTGCGCTTCGCCGATGAAGGCCGAGCCGATCGGCGAAAACGGCTATGATTTATTAATCGGGCGTTTTGGGGCTTTTGGCTACCGTGTTGAAGCGAGAATTGGTTTAGAGTTGCTGCCGCCGGATGCTGAAGGCTGTTATTTGATTAAGACTATTCCGGTTCCGAATTATACCTCGCCTGGGTATGAAGTGGATTTTCGATCGGCAATGAAGCTAGGGGAGATACCGTCTCAGGAGTTTGCCGCCGATTGGCCGAGCTCGGAACGTGCTAAGCTGCCGCCTGTGATTACCATTACTACCTGGAAGCTGGATTTGGCTGTGGGGGTTTGCTTTCCCAAGTTTATTCGATCGATGTCTCAACCTTTAATTGAAAAAACCGGCGATGCGCTTTTGGAAAAAATCATCAAACAAGTTAACCGGCGCTTGACTTATAAAACTCAGGTTGTTTTTCACGAAAGTTTGGGCATTCCTTTTCCGAAAAATCCTAAGAAACATTAACCAGACTTGGGTTCTAACTCACATTTGTAGGGTGTGCACTGCACACCTTACTCATAAGTGCGATCGTCATAACTCATACCATTTTAGATTTTAGACTTCGGCGCGATCGCTCATATCGTTTCCGGTATAGCAATCCTAAATCATTTGCATAATTATTGTAGGGGCAATCCGACCCCTACTCCCCGTGGTTGCCCGATAGATA
>NZ_JAUBTI010000054.1:0-6506 GCF_036702415.1 Microcoleus sp. D3_18a_C4
CGAAAACTGCGGAGTCTTTTGGGTTTGAGCTAGTTGCTAAAACTCCGCAGTTAGATTGAGTTTCTTAGGAGGACTTTTGCTATTAGCCAGGGAATTCATTCCCTGGCGGACTGTGGGAAAGCGCATTGTTTATCGATCGCAAATCTGGAACCAAATTACTGGAGGTATCGATGAATCCTGAACAACCCGCCCTCTCACCGCTGCATCAAAAAATCGATGCTGGTGTTAAAATGGCGATCGCACAGGCGATCGAGAAACACCGCAAACTCGGACAATCAATTAGTATTTGGCAAGATGGAAAAGTGGTGACACTTTCGGCTGATGAGATTCCACCTCTTGAAAAAAATATTATATCAAGTCCGGTTGATTAACCATAATATCCCGGCCGGGGCGGGTTTTTTAGATTGTCAATTATTGGCTGGTATTGTTTGTGAACCCGCCCCTACGAAAATCGCGGATCGACCGGACATGACGTTATATCAAATTCGGTTGATTAGTTATTGTATAGTTTGCAATCTCGTAGGGGCGGGTTTTACCAACAATAATTGCCTAAAATTAATTATTTCGTAAACCCGCCCCCACCCAAGGATAAAAACCTAACTAACAAGAGAAGAGATCCCCCCTAGCCCCCCTTAAGAAGGGGGGAACAAGAGTGTTCAAAGTCCCCCTTCTTAAGGGGGATTTAGGGGGATCGAGGATTGTGGCACATAACAAATAATCTAATAACATGAATTTAACAGATTATCCCTGGCGGATTAGTTATTCTAGCAACGAAAATAACCCGATCGCCGATTTCTACATTCCCGCGCTAGAATGTGCTCTACAGTACGATCGCAAATCCGGCTTTTTCAACAGCGCCATCCTCAGTAAAGTAGCGCAGGGATTGGGCGCTATGCTGCACAATCAAGGGCGGATGCGGTTAATCATGGGCTGTCAGTTTAGCCCGCAAGACTTGCAAGCTATCCAACAAGGTTACGCCCTCCGAGATGCAGTTACCATCCGCCTCGATACCGATTTACAGCCGCCCAAAACCTTCGCCCAACTCAAACATTTTGAAATCCTCAGTTGGCTGATTCAAAACAGTTATCTCGATATTAAAATTGCCGTTCCCCTCAAATCTAACGGCTTACCAATAGATACTGAAAGTTTACTCGATCGCCAGCATATTTTTCACGAAAAAGTCGGCATCTTCACCGACTGTAACGGCGCACAATTAGCCTTTAGCGGTTCCAATAACGAATCTCTCAGCGGTTGGGAAAGTAACGTTGAATCTTTCCACGTTTATTGTGCTTGGGAAGGTGGTCGAGATGCAGAACGAGTTTCTGAAGAGATTTTTCGGTTTGAACAGTTGTGGAACAATTTATCGCCGAATGTGCGTGTTTTTGAAGTGCCGGAAGCGGTGAAAAATAAGCTGCTCAACTACGCGCCCAGCAGTAAACCAGTCTGGAATCGGGAGTCAGAATTCAGGAGGGCAGGAGTCAGGAGTCAGGAGGGCAGGAGTCAGGAGTTAGGAGGAGTTATTGGGAATTCTGAACTATCCCAAGATTATGCTAAATTTGAACCGCTTTTCAATTTGTACGCATCACCGACTTGTCTCGATTATTGTTTGAAATCTATTCCGATCGCACCTTGGCCGCATCAGATTAAGATATTGCGTAGAGTGGCGGCAAATTTTCCGAAAAGTTTCTTAATTGCAGATGAAGTCGGATTGGGAAAAACCATCGAAACTGGGTTAATTCTGCGTTACTTACTCGTCAGCCAAAAAGTTAAGCGCGTGTTAATTTTAGCACCAGCCAGCATTCAGCCGCAATGGCACGAAGAATTGCGCGAAAAATTTAATCTGCATTTTTGGAGTTATAGCAAAGGTGAATTAAAAAATCCGTATGGGGAGAGGAGTCAGTCAGGAGAAGAGAATATTTGGAATTCCCAAAATCTAATTTTAGCATCATCTCATTTAGTCCGTCGGAGCGATCGCACAAAACAGCTTTTAGACGCGCAACCGTGGGATTTGGTGATTCTGGATGAAGCGCATCACGCCCGCCGCCAAAGCCCGCAAAACCGCAAGGAAACTCCGAATCGGTTGTTACAGTTAATGCAGCAATTGAAAGAAAAAAGCCGATCGCTTTTATTATTATCCGCCACGCCGATGCAGATTGACGCGATCGAAGTTTTCGATTTATTGCAACTTCTCGGACTGCGAGGACATTGGTCTTATGGTGAGAATTTCTGCAATTATTTTAGCACACTATCCGATAAACCCGATCGCCAAACCTTGAATTTTTTGCAGCAGATGTCTGTGGATTACTTCCAGCAAGGGGGTTCGCCCTGTGCTCGGTTGCAGGAATATTTACAGAAGGGCGATCGGCTACTATATTATAAACTGAGAGATGTCTGGGAAAAAAACCAGCGAGTCAACCCGAAACAAGTTGCTGAAGACACGGATTTTATCGCCGCTTCCCGCCAATATTTGACAGTGAATACTCCCCTCAAAGATTTGATGTTCCGCCACACCCGCGACACCTTGCGCCAATACTATCAGCGGGGATTGTTGGATCGCGATATTCCCCACCGCGCCGTCAGAGATAATGCGATTACTTTAGAAAATAACCGCGAAGTCCCGCTTTATCTCGCCGTCAGCAATTACGTGCGGCACTTTTATAATCTAGCGCAAAAAGACAACCGCAAAGCGTTAGGATTTTTGATGACTCTTTACCGCAAACGCCTGACAAGTTCGTTTTACGCCATCCGCGAATCCTTACAGCGCCGCCTCGAAGGAATTAGCATTACTGAGGATGATTTTCACGATTTAGATGATGCCGATGATGTGATTTTGGAAGGAATGGAATCTTATTTTGAACCA
The DNA here is from genome assembly GCF_036702415.1 of Microcoleus sp. D3_18a_C4. Classification (NCBI taxonomy): domain Bacteria; kingdom Bacillati; phylum Cyanobacteriota; class Cyanophyceae; order Oscillatoriales; family Microcoleaceae; genus Microcoleus; species Microcoleus sp. D3_18a_C4. The sequence continues at coordinate 2,861 of NZ_JAUBTI010000054.1, forward strand.
GCCGATCCTGAAGAAATTAAATATTTAGAAGATTTACTGTATCAATTTGAGAATACTGGCGAAGATAGCAAGCTTTCGCATTTTATCACAATTTTGCGTCAAGAACTAATCCAGCGCGAAAGTGCGATCGTCTTCACGCAATACACCGACACAATGGATTATCTCAGAACTGCTTTACAACAATTATATGGTGCTCAGATTGCTTGCTATTGCGGGCGCGGCGGAGAATTGTATCAAAATGGTCAATGGCGAATTTTTCCGAAAGAACAAATCAAAACCCAATTCCGAGAAGGAATCATCAAAATTTTACTTTGTACCGAATCCGCATCAGAAGGGCTAAATTTGCAAACTTGCGGCGTTTTAATCAACTACGATATGCCTTGGAATCCCATGCGTGTCGAACAACGCATCGGCAGGCTCGATCGCATCGGACAAATTTATGATACTGTAAGAATACACAATTTTTACTATGACGGAACGGTAGAGGCGAAGGTTTACAAGAAATTGCGCGATCGCATCGATGCTTTTCAAACCGTAGTCGGCAATTTGCAACCCATTCTCGCAACAGTTCCCACTTTCATCGAACAGGCTGTGATGAGTGCAGATCCCGAAGAAGAGGGCGTTTTGTTGGGAGAGTTCGATCGCATTTTAGACGCGCCGCCTCGCGGCCCGGCCCTCGATGAAATGGTAGCGATGGATGTAGAATCAGACTTGCAAGAAATCCGTCAACCTCTGCAGCCGACTTCTCTGTTTCCTGAAACGATCGAAAATTTGTTTGTCAATTCTTTGATTTTAAAGCAGATTGGCGCTATCTTCGATCGCTCGGAAAATCGCACTTGGCAACTTAACTATAAAAGTCGCGATTATTATATCACATTTTACCCGGATATCTTTGAGGAAAATGCTTCCGTGCAATTGATGAGTTTTGGGAATCCGTTGTTTGAAGAAATGCTAAGTGCGATCGCCCTTGTGTTAAACTGATATCTTGCACCAATTTCCATAAGCCTTTTCTGAACAGGCTTTTCGGCCTGTTCCACAAAGAATTAATTTTCTTGTGGAACAGGCCGAAAAGCCTGTTGCTGACATTGGTGTAATATCTCATTCCAATAGTCCTTAATCGAATATGTTTAGTTTATTTCACTTTTGGCACTTTTGGCTCTAAACTACTTTTTATGACGATCGTCCTTTTTATTTAATTTGCACAATGTCTTCCGAAACAAACTCAGCGGCTCAATCTACAACTGGTGCAGATGCGATCGATGTTGCGATCGCCTCTGGAATCGACTTTGACGGTACTCCGATTCCCAAGGCCAAATTAGACCTATACGAGCAAGTGATGGGCTTAGAAGCCGGCAGACAGCGCAGTGGCGTGTCAAATACAATGCGATCGCGCATTGTCCGAATTGGTGTCAAACACATCGGACAAGAGGAACTCGATAAAATGCTGGTTGCGGCAAACTTTGCACCGCTGAAAGAGAAAGAAATCGCTTTTTATTACGGCGGTAAATAGAGGGTAAAAATCAATTATTTGTGGAACAGGCATCTTGCCTGTTGCTGCTAATTTTGGCTAAAATAGACATAACCCACGCTCATAACATCTGTCATGCAAAGTTACACCCTCGCAGAAGTATGTAATCCACAGGGGACAGTCTTTAACCTAGCTGCTGTGGAGCCAGTTTTACTCACAGATAAATCGCAGCCCAGCCACGTAATTATGTCCGCTGATGCCTATCAGCGCTTGATAGAGCGACTGATGGAATTAGAAGATATGCTTTTAGGAAAAGCCGCAAAATCTGCCCTAAGTCAGTCTCAAATGGTTGGTACTCAAACCTTTGTAGAAACACTAAAACAACTGGCAAATGGCGAAACTTGATGGTTTACAAACAGTTCTCGACTTTCTCAAGGGTTTGCAACCTAAAATAGCGGCTCAAATTGCTAAAAAAGTGTTAGCGCTGAATGTCGATCCTTTACCTAATGATAGCAAGCAATTAATCGGATATCCGGGTTATTATCGGGTAGATAGTGGCGAGTATCGGATTATTTACAGCTTTAATCCCGAAGAAGATTTGGTAGAAATTATTCTAGTTGGTAAGCGTAACGATGATGAAGTGTACAAAAAATTAGAGCGCCTTTTTTAAGAAACTCATTCTCAGTGATGCTGCTCTAAATATCTGGTAATTATTGTGATATTACTCCGGTTTTAAAGTGCGTTCCATCAGCGATAAAACGGCGTGTTCAGGAGTAATTTCACTATTTAATAAGCGATAAACTTGACGAGAAACAGGCACTTCAATGCCGCGTTGATTAGCCAAATCAATCAACACATTAGTAGTATTGACACCCTCAGCAGTGCTCTGCAATTCGTGCAAAATTTGCTCTAAAGATTTGCCTTCAGCCAATCCGAAACCAACCCGATAATTGCGCGATAAAGGACTGTTGCAAGTAGCGAGCAAATCTCCCAAACCAGACAAACCGTAAAAAGTTTCTGCGCGAGCCCCTAAACGAACCCCCACCCGAATCATTTCCGGCAAAGCGCGAGTCAGCAAAGCAGATTTAGCATTAGTTCCTAATTGTAAACCGTCGCAAACACCAGCGGCGATCGCAAACACATTTTTCAAAGTTCCCCCTAACTCAGTCCCCAGCGGGTCTTCATTCACATAAACCCGGAAAATATCGGAACTGTAAATATTTTGCACTTGCTTGGCCGCTGCTAAATCCGAACTCGCCGCTACCGTTGCAGCCGGCAATCCCTGCTGAATTTCTTCCGAAAGGTTCGGGCCCGAAAGTACGACTATTGAATTGTTAGGAAACGCATTTTGCCAAATTTGAGACGGAGTGCGCGTAGTCGCGGGGTCTAAACCTTTGGTGACAGTAACTATAATTGTACTGGGACTTAACTCTAAAGCCAAAAGTCGATCGACCGTTGCTCCAACTCCTTTCATCGAAACTGCCGAAACAACAACATCCGCACCTGTTATAACTGATTCTAGATTAACAGAACTGCTGCGCGACCACAAATTAACTCGAGATCCTTTTTTGTCTCCCAGATTTGCCAGTGCCGAACCCCAAGCACCTCCGCCTAATATTGTCAAGCTTGTCATAAAATTTAGTTGGATGAACTCCGATGTTACACCATTCTCAAGAACGGGCTAGAAGCCCGTTCCACAATAACAATTGAGTTTTTTTGTGGAACAGGCATCTTGCCTGTTCCTGACGGGCGAGACGCCCGTTCCACAATAACATTGAGTTTTTTTTGTGGAACAGGCATCTTGCCTGTTCCTGACGGGCGAGACGCCCGTTCCACAATAACATTGAATTTTTTTGTGGAACAGGCATCTTGCCTGTTCCTGACGGGCGAGACGCCCGTTCCACAATAACATTGAGTTTTTTTTTGTGGAACAGGCATCTTGCCTGTTCCTGACGGGCTAGAAGCCCGTTCCACAATAACAATTGAGTTTTTTTGTGGAACAGGCATCTTGCCTGTTCCTGACGGGCGAGACGCCCGTTCCACAATAACAATTGAGTTTTTTTGTGGAACAGGCATCTTGCCTGTTCCTGACGGGCGAGACGCCCGTTCCACAATAACAATTGAGTTTTTTTGTGGAACAGGCATCTTGCCTGTTCCTGACGGGCGAGACGCCCGTTC
>NZ_JAUBTI010000054.1:6606-24158 GCF_036702415.1 Microcoleus sp. D3_18a_C4
TTCCTGACGGGCGAGACGCCCGTTCCACAATAACAATTGAGTTTTTTTGTGGAACAGGCATCTTGCCTGTTCCTGACATTAGTGCAATAACATTGAGTTTTTTTTGTGGAACAGGCATCTTGCCTGTTCCTGACATTAGTCCAAAATGTGAGATGAACGAAACAAAAACTCCCCTCCTACAAACGCGGCCGCAATCCATAATGACGGTAACGCCAATAATCTCGTAAAATGCGATCGTGATCGAAACACAATTCACGAGGAATCTGCCAAGATTCAAAAATCTGTAAATTTTTAGCATCGTCTGCGGCTTGAGGTTCGCCCGTTGCAGAAGCCAAGAATACAATACTGATAGTGTGTTCGCGGGCGTCGCGATTTGGATCAGAATAAACGTAAAATTGCTCAATTAATTCTACATTCAAACTCGTTTCTTCTAAAGCTTCGCGTTTGGCCGCCGTTTCTACCGATTCCCCGTAATCGACAAAACCGCCGGGAATTGCCCAGCCGTAGGGAATATTGCGGCGTTCGATGAGTACGATCGGCCGATGGGGGCGATCGGCTAACTCGATGATAATATCAACAGTAGGAGCAGGATTTCTATAAGTCATTTGCGAAGGAAGAAGGAAGGCACGAGACGGATTTTGACACGAATACACGGATTAATTTCAACTGGTTCGGAGTTCCTTCTTCCTGCTGAATTATGCTAAACCGCGAATTAGTACGCGCTGCCTTTGCAAAACCTCTGCATAAAGCTTTTCCAACTCAGTAATATTCTGACTGAGAGTGTACCGCTCGATCGCCCGTTGGCGTGCTTTTTGACCAAGCAGCATTCCCAACTCAGGATGATCGCAAAACAGCGGCAGCAAGGTTTGCAACTGACTTCGTACCCTCTGAGTGTTCAAAACTATCCCCGCGCCTTCCTCCAAGGCCTCGCCGTCAGCACCGGCATCGGTTGCCAAACAAGCTAAACCGCAGGCCATCGCTTCCAGCAGCGACAGCGACAGTCCCTCCACCAAAGAAGGCAAAATAAATACGTCTGCCCCCCGCAGAATTTCGATCCGGCGTTCCTCCTCAGCAACAAATCCGAGCCACACAATGCCATCATCTTCGCCGTAAAACAGTTGCAGCGAGGCGGCTAGGGGCCCGTCGCCTACGATCGCCAATACGTTCCCCGGGCCAAAATTACAGTGTTTCCAGGCCTTGAGCAAAGCCTCGACATTTTTCTCCTGGGCAATGCGGCCTTGGTAAACAAAAACTCGATCGGCCTTTAATTCCGACTTCAACCCCGAAGGCCCGGGCGAATATTTAACAGCATCCACGCCGTTGGGAATCACAGCCACCCGTTCCTGTGGCACTCCCAACTTGACCAATATATCCCGCTGAATCTGAGAAAAAACGATCGTCGAGTCGTAGTTCGCCAAAAACGGAGCGTACAGTTGATACATCAGGTGTTGGGTTCCCGATGTCAAATTCCGCAATTTGCGATCGAACGGGGGGTGAAAAGTCGCCACCAGAGGCAAATTCAATTCTTGACAAATTTCCGGCAGCAGAAAGTCTAGGGGCGAAAGCGTCAGGGAAGCGTGAACCACATCGGGTTTGAGCCGCCGCAGAGATTTCATCAGCACTGTGCGGGACTTGAGAGTGGGAATCGTATAAATTTGCGATTTGTAGTGACAGGGTAAAGAGACTTCGTTGCAACTGGCGGACGAAAGCGAATTCGTATATGAGGTTTGAGCAATTCCCTTTCCCCATGAACCATTTGCCATACTCCACCCCGTATTGTTCCTGTCCAGTGGGCCCGCTTCTTGGGCAAAGTGCAGGAAACTGACCTGGTATCCCCGGTCTAACAGTGCGTTGGTGACTTCCCTGGAGTAAGTGACGTTACCGCAAAAAGGTGATTTTTTTCCTAGCCAAGCGATGTGCATTCCAGTAAATCAGAGTTTGTTATTTATTTAGATTCGATCGACTTTGCTATTAGTGCTACGGAAAATATACCAGGTTAAGACGCCCCCAGCCATCGCTAATCCTGCTAAACCCAAAAATACTGTCGGCAAACCCAGAAAAGTTTCTGCTACCCCGGCCAAAGCCAACGGTAAACTCAAAGCGATATTAGTGGCATTGTTTTGCAGCCCGAAGACTTTTCCCCGCATTTCTTCTGGGGTTTCTGCTTGAATTGTAGTCTGCATCGGCACTCCCACCAATGAGGCAAATAAACCCAACAGGGTAATGAACAGCACCGACAGCCACAAATGCTGTGTAAATGCAGAAAGGCCCATCAGAGCAAATGCCATGCCAATCGAGCCGATTAAACTCAATTGGGAGTGAGAAAATTTATGGCCGAGATAGCCAACTGTCGTCGCCCCAGCAGCCATGCCAACGCCTACCGCCGCCAGCAAAAAGCCAAATTGTGATGCTTTCATACCGGGGAGGATTTCTGCCAGCCGCACTGCTAGAACTGCTAAGGCTGCAAAAATGGAAAATAGAATAATTAGTTGAATTAAAGCATTGCGGACTTTCGGTTGATCGTTGATGTAACGCAGGCCATCTCGCAAATCTGCTAAGGGGTGCGGCGGTTCGTGTTCGACTTCGTTTTTTTCGCCTGTTTGCATCGACAGCAACAGCACTCCGGCGAAGGCGTAACTTCCCCCTACTACTAATTCTTTGCCGATGCCGAGTCCGCCGCCGAGGTTGGAAAATAGGGTGTCGGCTAAAGCTAGTAAGGGTTCTCCCACTGCGAAGCCAATAATCACCGACCCCATCATGGTTGTGGTGTAGAGGGAGTTGGCTGATAGCAGGTGGCGACGTTCCACAATTAGGGGAATCACTGACTGTTCTGCTGGCGCGAAAAATTGAGTTAAAGTCGAAACGAGGAATGTCACTAACAGCAGCAAGCAGAATCCGAGTGGCAGTTGACCGAGTTCCCACCCGTCAGAGAGCCACAGCAGCACTGGCAAGGTTAAAACGAAGGCTCCCCGCAGCAGGTTTGTGGCGACGAGCACTGCTTTTTTCGACCACCTATCGACATACACGCCTGCGGCGGCCCCGAACAGCACTGCGGGAATGGTAAAGGCGATCATGATTGCCGATACCCACCTGCTGATGGTTTGATCTGGCGCTTGAAAGCGGCTGGCTACGAGGGCGATCGTCAGTACGAGATAAACTTTATCTGCTAGTTGGGAGAAAACTTGCCCACTCCACAATGCTAGAAAATTGGGGTTTTTGAGCACTGGCAGAAATCCCGTTTGTTTTTCGGGAATTTCGGCTACTGCTTCGGGGAGTTCTGCTGCTGGCTCTGGTGTGGGAACCGGGGGGATTGCTTCGGGCTGTGGGCTATTGCCGTTGTTCCAGTCTGGTGCTGGAGTGGTGGGGTATTTATCCATTTCTGGGTCTGGGACGTTGCTCCATTGTCGATCGGCCAAGACCGGCTCGGAGCGAAAATCAGGAAAATTTTCTCGTTCTTCCATTTTGTGGTGGGTCACGGCTAAAACAGATATTGTCAAATCAGAATCGGACAGTCGCATCATAGGATTTGGGGTAGCTCGCCTGGGATGGTGGAGGTTGGGGGGATGGGGATTTCAAATTGAGGGGTTAACCCCTAAGTTTATTAATAATCTCGTAACTTTTTCTCTATCTATTATCTGATGTCGCAACAACCTTGAGAATTTACCTGAAATGGCCGGCAGGTTCGGGTATCCGCAGGCTGGGGGTGCGATGTTCGATCGCCCCTTCACCGATTTAAATCCACACTCAAAATTTAAAACTCAAAACTCTCTAAGTAGGTGTCGATCGAGCTTCCCGATCGAATCGTGCAACCTAAATGATACTGGGCATATTGTCGCAAAATATTTTCGACAGATACCCAAGTTGTTCGATCGGCAATCCCCTCTCCTAGTTCTGGACTAGCCAACTGTTGCAACGCTGCTAATTCCTTAGCATTTATCTCGAAATTTGTCAAGTGTTTGCTGCCATTCGTTTGCCGGGAACGGGAGGCGGATTTGTACAAGCTACCAATTTCTGAAGAAAGTTCTGCCTCTAGGTTAGCTAGCTCGGACAAGCTGCAGGTTCCCCCAGAGGGTATACTAAACCCGGTTTGCCAGTTGGGATCGGTGAAATTTGGGATGAGCGGGTGTCTGGTGGCGCAGCAGACTTGGACTTGCGGCGCAAGGCCGGCTAAGGCTAGCAAGTGAAAAATGCCGTGGGTGAGGTGAGCAATCAGCACGGCGGCGGATTGGATTTCTGTGCGATCGGACAAACGCTCCAAACGGCTCAAATGTTCGCCCAGCAACCAAAAGAGTTCTTCTTGGGGCTCATCGGAAAGAGCACTGGCGATCGCCAATTCGGCCAGATATTGCGCGGCTGCGAGTTTCCCTAGGTTGCGGCTCAAACCCGGATGGGATTGTACCGTGTCGGCTTGGGTAATTTTGTCGAGCGATCGGCCTTTGGCAATTAGCAATTCGTTGACCACAAATAATTCGCTTCTGCCGCCAATGGTCGATCGGTGTTTGCGAACACCCGGTGCGACGGCTCGAATTAAGCCGAATTCCCGCGTCAAAATTGTCAGCACTCGATCGGATTCGCCGATCGGCGCACTCTTAAGATTGATTCCAGTTGCTTTGTAAGTTCGAGTCACTCGATTTTAGATTTTAGATTTTAGGTTTTAGATTTACAAGGACAGTAGCAAAAACAGTCCGCGACGCAGAACTTTTATTAGATACTCGTTACCAGGCAGAGCCTGGTAACGCAGATCCGGAGGCTCTGCCTCCTAATCCCAGCCGAGGCAGAGCCTCTAAATATGGGTTCCCAGGCAGAGCCTTGGAACCAGTTAAATTAGCCATTGCTAATAACTAATAACTAATAACTAATGACTAATGACTAATGACTAATGACTAATGACTTTTATCTAAATTATCCCGCTGGCGGAGTAATTCCGGGCCGCGAGAAGTCCCCAAACGAGTGGCCCCAGCTAATACCAAATCTAGAGCTTGTTCGTGAGTACGAATTCCGCCGGCCGCTTTAATCCCAATCCGTCCCTTCGTAACTTCCTTCAGCAGTCGCACATCGTCAACTTTCGCCGGGCCAAAAAAGCCAGTGTTAGTTTTGATGTAGGCGGCACCAGCTTCCATACAAATCTCAGCCGCTAATTGTTTTTCGGCATCGGAAAGGAGCGAACTTTCGATAATTGCTTTAATGGTGAGATTGGTTTCTTCGCAAATTTGGGCTAATTCCCGGTGGAATTCGTCGATTCTTCCAGCTTTCAACAATCCTAAGTTAACGGAGACATCTAACTCTACGGCTCCATTATCTGCTGCTTCTAGAGCTTCGTAAACTTTCACCGTTGAAGTCGAAGCACCGGTGGGAAAACCTATAACTGTACAGACTTTGGGACGTTTGCCGTGCAGCAGCTCAACTGCTTGTCTGACGTAGGCGGGATACACGCAAACTGTGACAAAGCCAAATCTCTCTGCTTGTTGGCAACAGTGTTCTACTTGCTCTGGCGTGGCGGTGGGGTCGATCAGGCCGTAGTCGATCAAGGGGGCAATATCGATGTCTGCCTGGTTTGCAGCCATTGCTGTTTTTTCTCCGAAGTAACTACTTTATTAAGTATGTATCGAATTTACCAATCTAAAATCTAAAATCTAAAATCTAAAATCGATCGACTTTACTCCGGCTCCTAGCAAGTATAAATACTCAATTGGCTCGTAAAAACTCTTGTTGGGATTGGTTTACCAATTTATGTCAAAAAAATAATATTTTTGTATCTGCCTTTAGATACATTTTTGATCCTTCTTTAGGTATACTTTGTTAAAAGGAGTTACGGTAGAGCCTGCGTCAGCTACGCTAGGGCAGAGCCTGGTAGCGGCTACTGTTTTTACTTTTAGTAGTGCTTTAAAAACATAAAAGCCAGTGCCAAGCATGAATCATTTAGAACTCGAACAAGAAATTGGGAAGATGGCTAGAGCGATGATGACTCGCAATAGCTTAATTGGTAAGGATTTGATTGCGGATCTCAGAGGGCGGCTGTCTGTTGACAGTGTAGCTGCTTTGATGATTGTCAGTATTGAGCGTTTGATTTGGTATGACTGCGAGTCCGTAATCTGGAGTTTGAGTTATTTGATTCCTGCTGACGTGATGGAAGAAATTCGCCGGATTACTGCGCTGGTTGTTTGCCAGCGGTTGATGGGCAAGGGTTTTCTGCTGGGGAAAGATTTTAGTATTGATGCAACAGGCCAGTTGATGTTGAGTGAGAATGCTAAAACAGCGGTTGTGGTTGCTTGAATTGGGCAAGCAGAAGTAGAAGCTATTAGCACTAGCAGATTTGCAGTTAGACTTTGGGCGCCCTAGGACTCTTTGTGTAACTGCAAACTTAATTCGGGATGCGGTAAGAGTTGCGCGATTCACGCAGAGTTCAGATTCGCAGCATCTCTAAAAAACGATGAGTGCGGTTAGCTAAAAGAGCTTTTTACGAGAGGAAAATAGTTAGTTTCGACCCCAAATTGTTGAGGTTGTTACTGGCTCTGTGTACGGGGATCGCCCTGTATCAAATTTTTCAGATTTTTAGTGGAATTACAGTTTTACTCCAGGTATGATTTCATGTAGAATCATCCCTAAGATAGATACAAAATATTATGAACTTAATTCAAAACTTGGAAGCGGCTTGGTATTACCATCTGGGTTCGCGCCACCTCGAAGCTAACGACGATCATGGTGCCCTGGCGAACTTTAACAGAGCTGTGAAGTTGCAATCAGATCATTATAAGGCTTGGTTCGGCCGAGGTATGGCTCTGGGGAAATTAGAACGGCACTTAGAGGCGCTGAAGAGTTTTGATGAGGCCTTGGCGGTGGAGCCGAATGCGAGCTTTGGCTGGCACAACCGGGCTATTGCTTTAGGAAAGTTGGGCCGCTGGTTGGACGCTCTCAACAGTTTTGACCGGGCTCTGGAGTTCAGTCCGTGCGCGGCGAGTATTTGGCACAACCGGGGACTGACGCTGATCGATATGGGGCTTTACCAGAAGGCGGTTCTGAGTTTCGATCGCTGTTTAAATTTGTACCCGGAGGCTGCTTGGGCATGGTACAACCGAGGTAATGCCCTGTTGGAACTCAAGCTTTACTATCAGGCGCTCAACAGTTTTGAGCGGGCGATCGAGTTTAAGCCTGACGACGCGAAGGCTTGGTACAATCGCGGTATAGCTGCGAACTCTATGGGACTTTACAAACAAGCAGTGGCTAGTTTTAGCCGATCGATCGCTCTACAACCGGGCAGAGCCGATGCTGTGGGCGAACGGAGAGTTGCTTTGGAGAAATTAGTAGGTTTAAATCAGAGAAATGGCAAGTTTACTCCCACATCTGAGCGTCCCTTTGAAGATTATTTAATTTGGTACAACCGGGGTGTGGAATTGGCGCGAAAAGGCTGCTACTCTGAGGCGATTGCTTGCTACGAAACAGTCTTAGAAATAAATCCTGATTTTGCTAACGCTTTTTACAATAAAGCTTGCTGTTATGCGCTACTGGGATTTGCTGATTTGGCCCTTGACAATTTGCAGCGGGCTGTTGAGTTTATCCCTAATTTATACCGAGAGCTAGCTTTAGCTGACTCGGATTTAAGCTGCATTTGGAAACAAGAACGTTTTGAAGCGCTGATCCAAGGTTGATTTTACACAAAAAACAGCTCGCCCAATTGGCGAGCTGTTTTTTTGGGCGGCGCAATTTCGATCGCCCGACAGTATTGGTGCAATCTTTGCTATTGCACAGAAACTCGGATTGAGGACTTGACCGGCCTCTTGGCAACTACGATTACCCGGTAAGTGCCGGATTCCGGTAGTTGAGCAAAAGTTTGACCTTCGCCTTGATCCAGGAGTTGTCCCGACGGAGATTCGATCGCCAGATCTAGATTTTTGTTGCTAGCTGTCACCCTAATTGTCTGTCCCTGCTGGCCTTGAACCGTGATGGGCTGGATTTGGTAGCCGGACATTTTGAGTTTGATTGTGGCTTGTTTTTCCTTGAATGCTATGGGAATTGCGCGATCGGGCCTATAAGTCCACTTGGCGTTAAAGTCGCGTCCGAGTACGAAGCTGGTGGTTTCACCTTTCGGGGTAACTCGCACGCGGTAGATGCCTGACTCTGGCAACTGGCCAATCCACTGATTGTCTGCTTTTTCAATAACCCCCATATTTTCACCATTGGGACTGTACAGTTGGGCTGTCAGTTGTCCCGCCCACAGGGAGAGAGTGAGTTCTCGCCCTTTGATGCCTTCAAAAATATAGGTGGTGGGTTGGTTGATGGTTTCTCGGATTTCCGAGGTTGACATTCGCTCGATCGGTTCGAGGTTGGGAATTGATTCAGAGGTAACGGGTTTGTTAAGAGTTTCTGTAATTTCCGAGGCAGCCATCAGCTCGCTCGGTGCAATTTTGGGGGCTACTGGGCTGGCAAATACTGATTTTGCCGTCATCATGAGTAGCATTCCAGTCAGTAAAATTAGTTTTTTCATGTCGCACTTCCGAGGGGGGTAAGGAATTGTATATGGTTACTTGTGTTTGCCTGTTTTCACCGGATTAAATCTGGCGATCGCACAGAGGCTACAGGAGGATATAGGATACACGTAAATATCCCGTACTTGCACAAAATCTGCTGGTAGCAAATTGGCAGTGCGGGAGCTAAGTAGTAGCCTCAGTTTGTCGGGACATTTTAATGATACTCCTTACGCATAATCTCATCACAGAATCTTACTAATTTAGTCTAGGAAAATTAAATCTTTTTCCGAGGAACTTGCTCAAAAAAATGCCCACACCCAAAAAACGCGGTGTCTTGGCTCTGGGAGGAGCGTTGCTACTAGAACACGGCTAGCACCCCACGGGGTTACGGCCCCTAGTGTTACTTCATTCTTTACCGAAAGCATCCAGGATACCCGCCACGTGATTCATCCGTCGAGAAATAAAAAACCTGTATCCGATGAAACTTGCCGAACGTATTTATCTCGCGCAAGTCAATGCTTCAATTCTTTAATCTAAAATCTAAAATCTAAAATCTAAAATCGATTGACGATCGCCTAATTATGTAGGACGATACAGACCGCACCTTACCATATTCGTAGCCTGTCCAACCATTTTTTGCGTAAGTTTTGATACTGTATGTTGGTAGGGCGGATTTAGCTATTATCTCTGACAAAAACGAGTTTATCACTGCCAAATCCGCCCTACCACACTAGGTTAATTTGTACTACGAACCAGCCAGGATTTTTAGGTAAGCTTGTACTGTGTTGGACAAGCCCATTTCTAGCGCTTCCGCAATTAAAGCATGACCAATCGATACTTCTAGTATATCAGGAATCGAGCAAAATTTAGCTAAGTTTTGCAAATTTAAATCATGTCCGGCATTCACCCCTAAACCTTCTGATTGAGCTGCTTTAGCTGCTAAGACATATTGTTGAAAAACAGATTCAACTCTACCTTCGCGAAAAGCAGTTGCGTAGGGTTCCGTGTACAGTTCTACTCTGTCTGCTCCAACTTCTTTTGCTAGCGGCATGAGAGCAGCATCTGCATCCATAAACAAGCTGACTCTGATGCCGTTGTCTTTTAATTTTTGAATGATTGGTAAGAGCCGATCGCGATTTTCGGGAATATTCCAACCGCTATCGGATGTTAGCACGTCGGGAGCGTCCGGCACCAAGGTACACTGAGCCGGTTTTACGTCGCAAACTATATCCATAAATGGCGGCTGAAACGGATTTCCTTCGATGTTGAACTCAACGGTTAGCATTTTGGCTAATTCGTAAACATCGGCGGCTTTGATATGCCTTTCGTCGGGGCGGGGATGGACTGTAACGCCATGAGCTCCGGCAGCAATTACTGTTTTTGCGGCTTCGGTAACGCTGGGAATGCCGATGTTTCGAGAGTTTCTGAGGAGGGCGATTCTGTTGATGTTGACGCTGAGTTTTGTCATGGGATGTTAATCTTTAAAGTTGATCTCACATCTTGCACCTTTCTCAAGAACGGGCTCTTCGGCCCGTTCCACAAAGAGTAGATTTTATTGTGGAACAGGCATCTTGCCTGTTCAAAAAAGGAGTATTGACAATGATGCAAGATATAAGTTGATAATACTATATTAATCGCTTTCGGGACGAAACTTTGGGGAGCATCTCAATGAAAGCAGCAAAGCTCGAAATTGGAATTAGGAGTCAGGAGTCAGGAGCCAGGAGAAAAGAGTCAGAAGGAAGAAGAAAGAAGTGTTTTTGCAAATATGAGATGCTCCCCAACTTTGAGCCTAGGGCGGTAGTGTTAGGGCATTGTCAGAGGAAAACTTAGCTTGTGCAAGCGGTAAAGTTTCTGCAAAAAAAGCCTCAGCTATTTGCTGTTTTGCTGCCAAATCTTCAAGGTTGGCAATGCAGAAAAGCGGGGCGACGCGATCGACTATTTGGCGCGGAAAATCTCGGCTGAAATATTTTAGTTCAAAGTCGTATCTGTGGGGACGGTAAATCATGCCCAACAGTTCGACTAAGGGTAGAAGCGTCCAATTGTGATAGTTGCCGATCGCATCTACTAAATGTCCGCGATAAATTTCTTTTTTTACCAGAGGTTGCAGCAAATCGAAACAGATTTTAATTTCGTGGAATCTAGACTGGATTGTAGATAAAAGTTTGCTTTTATCGACAGGATGCGGTACAATTAGATTAGCTTTGTCAAAGGCGATCGGCACTTTCCCGTGTCTCTCTATTTCCAGAAAATCGTTGCGGCGGCTGCGCCGAAAAACGGCGAAATCAATTAGCAAAAACGGGGGGGTTTCTTTCAGCCGCCAGAAGCACTGCGATTGACCGTGCCAAGCGGGTTCGGGAACTCGATATTTGAGTTCGATTTCGGCAATTTCTGCGAGGGCTTTTTCAACAATATCAAATGTTTCTTCCACGCAGTTATCTTCAACCACAACCGCAATATCCAGGTCTGACCACTCGTCGGTGTATCCGTGGGCTGCTGAACCTCCTTGCCACAAAGCGAGAACAAAATCTAAAGGTTGTAAGGTAGAAACAATCTTTTCGAGAATGATTTGTCTCATGGAATCAAGCTATACTGTTTGTTTTCCCTGGCTTGCACAAGTTTAACAAACGATCGCGTGTTGAGATTGCTCCGCGACAGTTCTCCGAAGAGTTGCTAATGCTTCCGGTTGTGCACTGCTGCAAAAAATTACACGGGAAGCTGCAAGGGAAAGCCACAATCTTTGGGAAAGTGCGATCGCCCTTGAAAGTGAAAATCAGCCTTATCTTGTCAGAATCAGAAACTTGCCCGCTGTCCGGTAACATGAGAAAGGATTAATTTTTAACAGCGCGGCATGGCTACTATTTGGGAACTCGACTTTTACAGCCGTCCAATCATAGACGAGCGAGAGAAAAAAAAATGGGAAGTGTTGATCTGCGAAAGCCCGCTGAATGTAGGGGACAAGGCCGACTCTCTGTTTCGCTACTCGCAATTCTGCTCCAGTTCTACCGTAAATTCCCTGTGGCTGGCGGGTGCAATTAAAGAGGCGATCGCCGCAGCACCGAAACGACCTGAAAAAATCCGCTTTTTCCGCCGCCAAATGGCGAACATGATTACCAAAGCCTGCGAGGATTTGGACATTCCCGCCGCCTGCAGCCGCCGCACCCTTGCCCTCAGCCTGTGGCTGGAAGAACGGATGCAAGACGTTTATCCCGCCGAACCGGGCTATCAACCGGTTGTGAACCCGAGTGTTCAATTTATACCCGAAACGCCTGTTGCGCTGCCGGATGCTTTAATCGGTGAAAAATGGGCGTTTGTGAGTTTGCCGATCGCAGCTTTTGACGAAATGTCCGAGTGGGATATCGGATTTGGCGAAGCTTTCGGACTTCCGATGACACGCCTCGCCCCAGAAACGCAAATTCCGGGACTAATTATCTACTCGTCGAGAGCAAACGCCCTGGCCGGTTGGATGTCGGGTTTGGAGTTGGCTTTTCTGAAATTTGAGAGCGGCCCACCCGCTAGGCTGGTATTAGATACCGGAGCTAACGATCGCTGGATTTTAGCTAATCTCAGAGACGCAGCAACTGAGAGAGAAGCGAAAGGATTTGAAGCCGCGAAAAACCAAGCAAAAAAAGTACATTTCTTAGCAATTCAGTCGAATCCCGAATCGGAATCTTTTGCAGGATTTTGGCTGCTGCACGAACTAACTATTTAGTCATTAGTCATTAGTCATTAGTCATTAGTCATTAGTCATTAGTCATTAGTCAGTTGTTAGTTGTTAGTAGTCAGTTGTTAGTAGTCAGTTGTTAGTAGTCAGTTGTTAGTAGTCAGTTGTTAGGGGAGCATCTCATATTTGTAAAAATACTTCTTCTGCCTCTTTCCTTCTGCCTCCTGCCTTCTGCCTCCTTCCTTCTGCCTCCTGCCTCAAAACTCCAATTTCTAGCGGAGGGCTGCAAAGGTGAGATGCTCCCGTTGTTAGTTGTTAAGCTGTTGTGCATTTAAATTGTATGTTGAGGGCGGGCTCTTCGGCCCACCCCACAATAAGGAAAATTTATTGCCCCATGCAATTTAAATGCGTATTAGCTTAGTAGCAGTTAATAATCTACCGTTATTTAGTCTAGCGTTAACAGCTATAGCAATCCTAAATGATTCGTGTAATTCTTGTAGGGGCAAAACCCACGCCCGGTTGCCCCGCCTTGACTGGGGTAGGCACGGGGAGTAGGGGTAGCACTACCCCTACATATTTTTACAAATGATTCAGGATTGCTATAGATTGACTAATAACGAATAACTCATATAGCGGTTCTCAAATAATTGAGGTATGCTTTTCAGTCCAAGACCCGCGAGGCCTATGCTCTACGAACATCTCATGTTACTGAGAAAGGCTATAACTAATAACTACTGACTAATGCCAACTAACAACTGCCAACTGCCAACTAACAACTGACAACGGCCAACTGCCAACTGCCAACTGACTAATTACCAACCACCGAGAACAATGACCAATCACCAATCAGCAGAACAACTGTTAGAACTAGCCACCAAAGCAGGTGCAGAAGCTGCTGAGGTATTGGAATCGCAATCGCTCTCACGGCCGGTCTTTTTTGAAGCAAACCGCCTCAAACAGCTAGAAACCGCCCAAGCAGAAGGCATTGCACTGCGGCTGTGGCGGGATGGGCGGCCGGGTTTGGCGGTGGCCTACGGGCCTGTGGAACTGCAAATTTTGGTGGATAGGGCGATCGCGCTTTCGCAACTCAACGAACCGGAAACCATCGAACTCGGCACCGGTGAGAAAGTTGTTTATCCCGATCGCGGAGTGTCGGTGCCGGCCGAACAGCTAGTAAACTGGGGAAAAGAGGCGATCGCGATCGTCCGCGAAGCCTATCCCGAAAGCCTCTGCACCGCCGAACTAGACTGCGAAATCGAGAGCACCCGCTTGGTGAACACCAAAGGCTTGGATTCCAGTCACACCGACACCACCCTCAGCGGTTACTTATCAGCAGAATTAGTGCGGGGCGAAGATTTCCTCAACATTTGGGAAGGCGAAACCGAACGCGGCACCCTCGACTTAAATACCAGCGCCAAGCGGGTTTTGCAGCGTTTGGAATGGGCGAAAGACAATGTACCCCCCCCCACGGGCCGCGTGCCGGTGCTATTTACAGCCAAAGCTGCCGACTTGCTGTGGGGGACTGTCTGTGCCGCGTTGAACGGCAAACAGGTACTCGAAGGCGCTTCGCCTTGGAACGATCGATTAGGCCAACAAGTGACATCGCCGCTTGTCACCCTCTCGCAGCAGCCGGATATCGGGCCCTATAGCTGTCCTTTTGATGACGAAGGTACTCCCACTCGGGCGATCGTCTTTATCAACAGCGGAGTGTTGCAGCTATTTTATACCGATCGTACCACCGGTCGAGCCTTGGGCAGTGGCACCACCGGCAACGGATTTCGCCCAGGTTTGGGCAGCTATCCCACGCCGAGTTTATTCAATGTTTTGATTAAACCAGGTTCGCTTTCGCTAATAGATTTAATCGCTAAATTAGACGACGGAATTGTAGTCGATCAAATGCTTGGCGGCAGTGCCGGAATTTCCGGCGATTTTTCAATTAATGTCGATCTCGGCTACCGAGTCAAAAAAGGTCAAATAGTCGGCAGGATCAAAGACACAATGGTAGCTGGCAATGTCTACAACGTCCTCAAACAATTAGTAGAATTGGGAGGAGACTCCGAGTGGAACGGTTCTTGCCACACACCATCTCTAATTGTAGAAGGATTGTCCGTTATCGGCAAGAATTAAAGTCAGTTGTTAGTAGTCAGTTGGCAGTTGGCAGTTGGCAGTTGTCAGTTGTTAGTTGTTAGTTGTCAGTTGTTAGCAGTCAGTTGTCAGTTGTTAGTTGTCAGTTGTTAGTTGTTAGTTGTCATCAATCATCAGTTAACAGTCAACAGTCAACAGTCAACAGTCAACAGTCAACTGTCAACTGTCAACAGTTAACAATCAACAATCAACAGTCAACAGTCAACAGTCAACAGTCAACAATTCTCCATTCCCACTTCCCATACATAATATGCGTATTTGTTTTATCGGCGATTCTTTTGTAAACGGTACTTGCGATCCCAAATGTCTCGGTTGGACAGGACGGATTTGCGCGGCCGCTTGCGGACAAGGACACGATATTACCTACTACAATTTAGGAATAAGGGGAGAAACCAGTGGCGATATAGAAACTCGTTGGTTCAACGAAGTTTCTTGCCGCTTACCTCACTACGGCGATGGCAGAATAGTATTTTCCTTTGGCGTCAACGACACTTACCGAGAAAACGAAAAAAATCGCATAGAAGTTGAAAAATCAATTGAAAATGCTCGCTCTATTCTCACGTCAGCCAAAGAAACATTTCCAGTATTAATGGTAGGGCCACCGCCAGTTATCGATGCCGATCGCACAAAGCGGATTGCCAACTTATCCGAACAGTTTTCCCAAGTTTGCCACGAGTTAAATGTGCCTTATTTAGATGTTTGCACCCCGCTGCAAAACTCAGAAATTTGGCATAAAGAACTTACCGAAAATGACGTTTCCCATCCCCGCGCCGCCGGTTACGCTGAATTGGCTAAAATAGTTCACAATTGGGACGGTTGGAAAGCTTGGTTTAAAAAAATCAATATATCAGATCGAGAGACAGTAACGCTGTTCCGAGCCGTCGGCAAAAAAGAAATGGAACTGATTAAAGAAAGCGATTTTCTGGCATTTCCGCCGCGACTGTCTTTTCAGCCTATTTTTTATCCCGTACTCCACAAAGCATATGCCATACAAATTGCACGAGATTGGAATACAAGAGATGCAGCATCGGGATATTTCGGCTATGTAACCCGGTTTCGAGTTTTGGCTGAATTCTTAAAAAAATATCCCGTCCAAACTGTCGGCAGTTCGATTCACCAAGAATATTGGATTCCGGCAGAAGAATTGGCTCAATTCAATCAAAACATTGTCGGAAAAATTGAAATTTTTGCGGAATATCAACCGTAGAATAGGAGGAAATCATCCTTGAATTCAATCGGTTTGAAGTGAGATCTTGCACCATTCTCAATTAGCCGTAGGGGCGGGTTCGCCAACAGCCTTAAAGCTTGCAAATAGGTTCTATAAACCCGCCCGACCCCACGAAAAATCCTCTTATTGATATTGCTGCAAGATGTCAGTTTGAAGTGATAAATTTTGACTGGTACGGCACTCTGAATAGAGTGGGAAAGGGTAAAACAACGCAGATCAACGCAAATTGGTAAAATTCATCTGCGTTAATCTACGTGCATCTGCGGTTAAAAAATCCCTAAAATCCTAAATGAAAGTGAAATAAGGTCGATCGAGATTCAAATCCATCACCCCTTGCACCGTCGCAATTAAATCATCGGATTCACCGGGTTTTTTGAGGAAAATGCTAGTCGCATTCCCCGAAACCGACAGCGAATAATTGGCCTTAATTCCCGAAAGGACGATCGCATCCTCCGCAGAATTAAAGTCACTAATCACAGCATTACCATCACCAGAGTAGTAGATTTTATCACTATCTCCCAGCAAGAAACGGTCTTTACCTTCCCCGCCAGTCAAAGTATCAAACTCCCCTACTCCGGGGTTAGTAGCACTCGGATCGATACCTGCTAAAGTATCATCCCCAACGTCACCGCTAACAACATCATTACCGCTGCCGCCGAGCAAGAAATCATTATCTAACTGACCGAAAATGCTGTCATCTCCAGCATCACCGCCGAGAGAATCATCGCCCTTTCCACCAAAAATTATATCGTTACCGTCTCCTCCCAAAACAACATCCAAGCCTTTATTTGCGTACAGCGAATCATTACCGCCGCCACCTAAAATGGTATCGGAAGCTTTACCGCCGTAAACAATATCATTGCCATTTCCAGCATCAATCAAGTCGGTGCCCGCATTGCCCAATAGCGAATCTTCGCCGTCATTGCCAAGGATATTATCACCACCATCTAAGCCGAAAATCGTATCGTCTCCAGCTAAACCATCCAATGCGTCAGCTTGCGGAGTTCCGAAGAACGAATCGCTAAGCGGCCCGCCACTGAAAGTAGAATCAACGGTAGTATTCGGACTCGGAATCCCAATTGCCGGTGTTAAAATTTGGGGGCCGCGAGGTGTGGGAGTTGGCGTGGGTGTGGTTGTGAGTGGGGGTAGAGATGGAGGAACAAAGCGATCGAGAATAGTATTTCCCGATAAACCTGCAACAGTTTCGATAAATCCGCTGCCGGGGCGATTGCTGCTGGGAGAATCGAAGAAATTGAGAATTTCGATGTCATCTGCGGCGTTGATTTTACCGTCTTTGTTGATGTCTACTAGCAAGCTAGTACCGCTGCGATCGACTCCAACTTGATCGGGACTTAGAAATAAAGCTGCGGTAACACCCGTGACAACCAGGCTGTCAGTGCCGGCACCTGCTTGAATTTTGCTACCAGCGGCTGTTGCGGGGTCGAGGATAAAGGTATCGTTGCCACCACCACCGGTGAGAATGTCGGCACCGCCGTTACCGATGAGGCTTTCGCTGTTGCTGCTGCCAGTGATAGTATCGGCGAAAGTTGTACCGACGATAACTTCGATACCGGTGAGAGTATCAGTACCTTCGGCTGTGGAACTTCCCGCCGCGAGATTGATATTGACGGGACTCGGCAGAGTAGCATAAGACACCGTATCGATACCGGCACCGCCGACGATGCTGTCATTGCCTTCACCGCCATCTAGAGAATCATCTCCATCGCCGCCGTCGAGAGTATCATTGTCTTCGTTTCCGAACAAAAAGTCATTGTCGGCAGCGCCTAACAGAGTATTGTTACCATTGCCGCCGTCGAGATAGTCATTGCCATCTCCTCCATTGATAATGTCAGTACCTTTACCGCCCCACAAAATGTCATCACCGGCAGCGCCTAACAGAGTATTGTTACCATTGCCGCCGTCGAGATAGTCATTGCCATCGCCGCCGTCGAGAGTATCATTGTCTTCGTTTCCGAACAAAATGTCATCACCGGCAGCGCCTAACAGAGTATTGTTACCATTGCCGCCGTCGAGATAGTCATTGCCATCGCCG
>NZ_JAUBTI010000054.1:24258-25538 GCF_036702415.1 Microcoleus sp. D3_18a_C4
CCGTCGAGAGTATCATTGTCTTCGTTTCCGAACAAAATGTCATCACCGACAGCGCCTAACAGAGTATTGTTACCATTGCCGCCGTCGAGGGTGTCATTGCCCTCGCCGCCGTCGAGATAGTCATTGCCAGTCCCCGTACCGAAAATTAAGTCACCGCCCGCCTCACTAATCACAATGAGCTCGTCGCCGTTCAACACATCATTGCCAGCGTTGCCGAGCAGCGAATCATTGCCTTGATTGCCGTCAATCTCATCGTTGCCGGCCAATCCGTCCATACTGTCATTGCCCCTGCCACCTGGAAGGGAATCATCTCCAGGAGTCGCCTTCAGCGGAAAACTCTTGAGAATATCTGCCCCTGAGAGATTGCCGACTGTTTCAATAAAACCATCTCCTTTTTCGAGATTTGGTTCAGCGAAGAAGTCAAGAATCAACAAGTCGTCAGTCTCGTTAAAAATCCCGTCCTTGTTGAGGTCAATTTGCAAGTCGGTATCGAATTCGCCGCCCCGCGTGACGCCTGCCGTATCGGCGGCAAAGTCGATCGCCAGCGTGAGATCATTGAAAGTTAGAGTATCGGTGCCGCTGTCGTCAGCAATGATGCTGCCCCCTGCGGAAGTAGCATTTAACACGTAGAAGTCATTGCCGGTGCCAGCTACTAGATAGTCGGCACCGCCACCGCTTTCTAGGGTATCGTTACCGTCATCTCCGTAGAGTTCGTCATCGCCAAGGCCGCCGTTGATACTGTCGTTATCTTCACCGCCTTCTAGGATATCGTCGCCGTCACCGCCTTCTAGGGTATCGTTGCCCTCATCTCCGTAGAGTGAGTCATTGCCAAGGCCGCCGTTGATACTGTCGTTATCTTCACCGCCTTCTAGGCTATCGTCGCCGTCACCGCCAGAAATAGAGTCGTTGTCTTCGTACCCAAATAAAGAGTCATCGCCGGCATCTCCTGTGAGGGTGTCGGCATCGTTTCCGCCGAAAACTTCGTCCTTGCCGTCGCCGCCGGAGAGCAAATTATCGCCCTCTTCATCGTATAGGAAGTCATCGCCAACATCTCCTGTGAGGGTGTCGGCACCGTTTCCGCCGAAAACTAAGTCATTGCCGTCGCCGCCGGAGAGCAAATTATTGCCGAATTCATCGTATAGGAAGTCATCGCCAACATCTCCTGTGAGGGTGTCGGCATCGTTTCCGCCGAAAACTTCGTCCTTGCCGTCGCCGCCGGAGAGCAAATTATTGCCGAATTCATCGTATAGGAAGTCATCGCCAACATCTCCTGTGAGGGT
>NZ_JAUBTI010000054.1:25638-44943 GCF_036702415.1 Microcoleus sp. D3_18a_C4
GTCGGCACCGTTTCCGCCGAAAACTTCGTCATTGCCGTCGCCGCCGGAGAGCAAATTATTGCCCAATTCATCGTATAGGATGTCATTTCCCGCGCCGCCAAAGAGGCTGTCGTCACCATCCTCGCCATTTAAGGAGTCATCGCCGGGAGTTCCCCGTAATATTCTCCCCGGAGTTGGTGTTGCCGGAGTTGGAGTTGGTGTTGCCGGAGTTGGAGTTGGTGTTGCCGGAGTTGGAGTGAGAACCAGGAAAATGTCCTCACCACGCAGGTTGCCGACGTTGAGGAAGGGGCTGCTACTAGCCAAGAAAAAGTCTTCAATGGTCAAATCATCCGGCGATTTTAGCTTGCCGTCCTCGTTGAGGTCGATCACCAAATCGTCACCTCTTTTATTCATCCCCTTCTGCGATTTTGCGGGGAGGGTGTTTGTCAGGGTGGCGTTGTCGAGGATTAAATTATTGGCGACACCAACAGCTTTAATTTTGCTGCCTGCGGCTGTCTTGGCATCGAGGATGTAAGTAGTGTCTCCCATGATTCCCACTAGGGAGTCGCTACCGCCGCCGCCGATGAGGGTGTCGCCGGTACCGGAGGCGACGAGGGTGTCGCCGGTACCGGAGGCGACGAGGGTGTCGTTGCCGCGGCCGCCCCAGAGGGTGTTGGGTGCTTCGTTGCCGACTATTGAGTCATCTCCGTCACCGGCGAAGACATTCTCGATGATGCTGTCGGGGTCGATGGTCAGGGTTTGAGTATCAGGGAGTTGTTGGCCTGTAACTGTGCGGCCTGGTAGGGTACTTTCTCCACCGCGCTTTAGGTTGATAATAACGTCGTCAGTGATGGCGGCAACGTTGATGATGTCGTTGCCGCCGTTGGTGTCGCTGAGAGTTTTGCGGGCAGCATCGTTTGTATCGGTGAAACTTGCGAACTCGTTGGTATAGATGTAGGTGTTGTCGTTAATGATGTCGTCGCCGTACAGCCGTAAAGTTGCCTCTTTGAGTTTGCCGACATTGTTGCCGCTGGTGAGAATGTTTATCTTGTCATCGGGGGAGTTTTCATAGACATAGGGCTGACCCGTATTTTTGAGGTCGTTGGTGGCGCTATTATCGGAAATGTTCAGCGTCCAATCGCCAAGGCCGGTTTCTCCCCAGTGGCGGGCGCTGCTGAAGGTGTAGCTAACAGTTGTGCCTTTGAAACCGTAGTCTTCTTTTGCACGGCCGACCTCGGTGTAGTAAGGGAGACGATCGAGAATGATACTCTCGGTTTTATCGGGAGATGTCAGCTTGACTACTAAGTCTTGAAATTGACCGTGCTCGATATTCAAGTCTAGTTCGAGCTTGTCGATGTTGATGCCTTGAGTAATCTTGAAGGTTTGATTGATTCCTGCGGGATTATTGTCGGGGATATCTACCCCCGATTCTGGCAGGGTCAAATTGGCAATTTGAACTTTCTCATTTACCGCAGTTGCCGCTTCATTTTTGGCAGTTCCAGATTGCAATTGCCAAGTTTCAGCCAACCGCACTGCTGCTGTGGCATCGACTAATCCGAAGCCGTAGTCGTGATTGACGTGGAGTCCGCCACCGTTCCAGTTTTTAGCACCGTTGAATGTCCAAGCGTCCTTACCAGAGTCATCTTTCTGGGCATTGGGGTCATTTTTGCGGGCTGAGTAAGCCAGGATTTCCTGAACGTCGCGGTAGCCGAGTTTGGGATTGGCTTGCAACATTAAGGCTGCAACGCCGGCAACCATCGGCGCCGCTGCTGAGGTGCCGCCAAAGCCTGCGTGGTAGTCAAGCTCCTTAAAATCGCTCAGATTATCTTTTCCATTATTTGCATTGGTTACCCCCTTTTTCGCTTTGTCGCGTGGCGCGCTTGCTGTTTGGCTCTTGTTGTTGGAGCCATTATTGCCGCTATATCGAGTAGGGCTACTGTGGGTGTTGTAGCCATCATTGCCGATACGATCGACGGTAGCGATACTGGTGGCCTGGTCGCCGAAGGCTGAGACTAAGAGTGGTGCACCCGGAGTGCTGTATGGGGCCACAACTCCTTTATTGTCGATCGCTGCTACAGCAATTACATAGCGGCTGTTCTCGTAACTGCCTAAGTTGACATTTCTCCCCCGCTTTCCTGCTCGTTGCAGATTGGGGTCTGGGTTAACCTCTTGACGGTCGTTTCCCCCGGCCCAGGTAAATACTGTGCCCAACCCCCTGCGGCCGGCAGTGACGGCCTTTTCGATCGGTTTTTCGTAGGCAGGGTTGATGTGGAAATGGTGGACACGAACCCAGCTATTGTTGGAAACGTCGAAATCAACTTGGCTTGCCAGGCTAGCGGTCTGATCCTTATCATTAAAGCTGAAACTGCTGATGCTCGCTACTCCGTAAGCAACGCCGACGGTGCCGACTTCATTTCTTTGTGCTGCAATAATGCCAGCTACAGGGGTGCCATGCTTATTATTATCTGCCGGGTTGAACCCTGTTTTGGCTGGCAGGTCTGGGTGATTGAGATCAACACCATCATCAACGACGCCTACTTTGATGCCTTCGCCGGTATACTCTGGCCACAGAGGGACTACATTGAGATCCATGCCTGGATTTGGGTCAATTTTCCTGCCTTCGATGTTTGTCTGTCCGGTGTTGAGCAGCCACCACTGATCCTTAGCTAGGGGATCTTGTAAGTCATCTGAGTCGTTCGGCAATTTGATAGCCATAAGAATGATCTCCTGATAATTTTCTTACCTGCTTCTGAAAGCGAGTGGATCGGAGAAGAAGGCGATATCATCTGCCATGAGATGATATCGCCTTCTCGCTGCATCCCCCTTCAGATAGATTTTTTTATAGATCGGTGGCAATGGCTAAACTAATTCCCCGGAAATAAAAATTCCCTGTTACAGTTCACAAATATCCAACTGCGTATAGAACCCAAGCGATCGCGGGTTGACTTTCGCTATCTCTATTATTGCTGTCGGTGGCTGTTTGTAGAAGTCGGAAAAGTCGGATCTTCAAGTCCCAAAAGTCGGAAAAGTCGGATCTTTGGCGATGAGGGTGGTTGAGGCTTGACTTTTGACGGTTGTTGTGTGACAGGAATTGAATTTGCCAAAAGGGCGAAAGAATCCTCAGCAAAGTGAATCTCAACAAATCAGGGAAGTAGTTCTTCCGTACTTGTTATGGTAAATCGACTGCTGTGAGCCCTTCGACTGCTATGAGCGATCGCTAGCAAGATATCAAATGGGTTCTATAAACATATAGAATTAATCTGCGTTAATCTGCGTGAACCTCCGGTTAAAAATTAGTTATATTTTGCCAAGTCGAAGGATTTTTCGCTAAAGTGCGATCGAGCAGACAATTCTCAGGTCATCTACGCTATTTATGCCGTACATAACTATCCCTAAACAATTTAGGGAACCTTCCAGGGTCATCAAATCTCAACTTTTTTTACGGCCCAAACGCCTAGCCATTTTTGAAGCTTGTCTGATCGGTTTAATTTCAGGACTCGCTGGGGTTTTGCTCAAATCAGGAGTCGGATGGCTGGGCAGTTGGCGAGTTGCTACCTCGACAGTAATTCCAGCTTGGATATTACTGCCGGGCGTCGGTTTATGCGGCGGGTTGCTGACAGGTTTCTTGGTTGAGCGTTTTGCTCCCGAAACTGCCGGCAGCGGCATTCCTCACGTCAAAGCTGCTCTCGGCGGAGTCAATCTTTCCTTAGATTTGCGAGTAGCTGTCGCCAAACTTCTGACGACTATTTTAGCAGTTGGTTCCGGTTTAACTTTAGGAAGGCAAGGCCCGACTGTGCAAATAGGAGCATCTTTGGCAGGCTGGATAGGTCACTTGATGCCAACTTCCCCAGACTACCGCCGACAATTGATTGCTTGCGGTGCTGCTGCGGGATTGGCTGCTGGTTTCAATACTCCCATTGCAGGAGTTTTGTTTGTAGTTGAAGAACTGCTGCACGATGTTTCGGGATTGACTTTAGGGACTGCAATTATCGCTTCATTTATCGGTGCAGTTGTCTCGCAGCTTTTGGGCGGCGATAGTTTAAATTTGAACCTTCGCGCGTACCAAAGCAGTTTTGAGGCTCAGGAAATCCCGTTCTACATACTGTTAGGAATTTTAGCAGGATTGCTGGGAGCTTTGTTCACGAAAGGGATTATTGCTAGCTTGCAATTTAACAGGCGCACCCTCAAATTAGCTTTGCCCGCGCGAGTGGCTCTAGCTGGCATAATCTGCGGTTCAGTAATAGCTTTTCTCCCAGAAACTTTCCGCAACAATACGGGTTTGCGGGAGTTTCTGCTGACCGGCGAAGCAAGCGGCATAACGAGTTTAATTGCTTTTGTAGCTCACTTTTTTCTAACTATTATTTCCGCTGCTTCTGGAGCTCCGGGAGGATTGTTCTCCCCTTCCCTAGTTATGGGTTCTGCACTCGGTCACATGGTAGGCATTGTGCAGGCAGATGTCCTGGGCGTTGGTTCGCCAGTAACTTACGCTTTGGCGGGAATGGGAGCGTTTTTTTGCGCGGTTACTAGAGCGCCGATTACTTCGGTAGTAATTGTGTTTGAAATTACGGCGGATTTCAAATTAGTGCTGCCTTTGATGATCTGTTCTGTAGTTGCTTATTTAATGGCAGAAAAGGTAGAAAGTGGCTCGCTGTACAATCACCTTTTGGAGTTTAACGGTATTCAACTGACGCAGGCACAAGCTGCCAGCAATACTTTGAGCGACTTGCACGCAGATGACGTGATGCAGCGCCGAGTTGAAACTCTTTCGAGTCTGCTGACTTTCGATGAAGTGATGCAGGCTTTTTCGCGATCGCACCACCGAGGATTTCCAGTAGTTGAAGATGGCAAATTAGTCGGAATTGTCAGTCAAACCGATTTGGCAAATGCCAGCGATCGCAATTTGTCCGGCAACTCGCTGCTTAAAGAATTTATGACTGTACAGCCGATCGCAGTCAAAGCAAGGGATACTTTAAGCGAGGTTCTGTACAGGCTCAACAACTACAATATCAGCCGTTTGCCAGTCGTAGAAGGTCGGCGTTTGGTGGGAATTATTACCCGCAGCGACATTATCCGAGTTGAATCCGATCGCCTCAGCGGAGAAACAACCCAGGGCCCGCACCCAGAACCTTCCTATGTTGTCTATCAAACCCGGGCTCCGCAAGTCGGAAACGGCCGGTTATTAGTGCCGCTTTCTAACCCCCAAACAGCACCCGCTTTGCTGCGGCTGGCGGCGGCCATTGCGCGCGATCGCAATTACGAATTAGAATGCCTGCAAATCATCATAGTACCGCGCAACAGTTCCCCCTCAGAAAGCGCAGTGCGGACAACCAAAAGCCGCCGCCTGCTACAACAAGCCGAGCGAATAATTCGCAATTGGAACTTGCCGGTACACACCCAAATACGGGTAGCTCACGACGTGCCTAACGCGATTTTGGAGACAATAAAGGAGCGACATATCGATTCAATTTTGATGGGCTGGCAAGGCGAATTTTCCACAAAAGGACGCATTTTTGGCGATGTGGTGGATACCGTAATTCGGCAAGCAGGCTGCGAGGTTATTTTGGTAAAGTGGAGCGAAAAACTATTAGCAACACGCAAGAAAAATGAGTTTTCCCCTACTTTCAGCGGGCGCAAATATGCGTCTATAGAATGGGAGTTAAATCCAGAAAAAGTTGACGGCGCAGATAATCCCGCATTGGCGATATCCTCAGATTCATCAGCGACTCCAGAGACTGAACTTTCCCCGCCGAATTCAGACATTCCAGGGCCAGAATTGGGACTGCACACGCTGATGGGTTTGCACCGCTGGTTGGTTCCTATTCGCGGCAGTTACAAGCAAGCTGCGGCTTTGCGGCTGCTACCTGCTTTGGTGGCTGCGAGTGCTGTACCGGAGATTAAATTGTGTCAGGTTCACCAGCCTTCTGTTGCAGAACCCGATCGCGGAGAATTAAAGCAAGCGGCGGAGTTTATCAAGCGCCGGGTTAGCTGTTCGATAATAGCGACTTCGGTTTGCGCTAAATCGGTTTCTGATGCTTTAATTGATTTGGCTCAGAACGATCAGTGCGATGCGATCGTCCTGGGAGCGAGCCGCGAAGGGCTGCTGAAGCAGGTGATTCACGGGAACATCCCGGAAGCTGTGGCGCGCGGGTGCGACTGTACAGTCATTTTAGTGCGATCGGCCTCTTAGCTAACCAGACGGGAATCCCCCTTCTTCCTGACATCTGTTAAATCTCACATCTTGCACCATTCTCAAGAACAGGCTTTCCGGCCTGTTCCACAAAGAGTGAATTTTCTTGTGGAACAGGCATCTTGCGTTCCACAAAGAGTGAATTTTCTTGTGGAACAGGCCGGAAAGCCTGTTCATAAAAAGCTTATTGAGAATGGTGCAACATCTCAGTGGGGTCGGGCGGGTTTATAGAACCTATTTGCAAGCTTTAAGGCTGTTGGCGAACCCGCCCCTACGGCTAATTGAGAATGGTGCAAGATATCTGTTAAATGCGTTGCAGAATTTCTTTCTTCTTATGGCAGCCAAAAATCGGGAATGAATGTTTTAGTCAAACTGCGAGTAAACTGATTAATCTTTCGCCCGATTTGAATGTGCGGTTCGTCAGCTTCCACGGGAATAATTGCCGCTTTTTTCCCAAGTCCGAAACGCGAAATTACCAAATTAGCCGCTTCCAAACCAGTAACATAAGCTTTTTCCTGCGACCAAGAACCGTGGCGGGTGACAACCCAATCGCCGCTCATCAATACATTATCATAACTTGTTACCGCAGGCAACAAATACTGATAGCTGCCAGGGGCAAAATGCGTCACTGCCCGCGACAGCCTAATCGCGCTGCTGTCGATTACTTTTGCCTCCCGAAAAGCGGGGATGCAAGTCGCTAAATCCCGCTGAACTAAGGAAACAATTTCCTCATCTTTTAGGGGAATTAATTGATTTGCGTGATAAAAGTCAGCTTCGACAACTGTTCCCGGTTCGTCTCGAAATTCGTCGTGCAAAGCATTCAAATCAAAAAACGTCCAACCTGTAGTTGAACTAAATCCAAAACAGGCATTAGAAGGCAGGGGAATGTCAATTTTTCTGTCAAACCACAGGCGAACAGCTAACACGTCAACTGCACCCAAATTCATCGCGTCCCGAAACTCTTGGCGACTTTGCAAAGCTGGGCTGCTGCTGATTATTTTTTGCATTCCCGTGACGCCAACTGCAAAAATAACTGCATCTGCCTCGAAGGTTTCTTCACCGCAAACAACGCCTGTGGCTCGGTTGTTGCTGTCCACTATTAAATCAGTAACTCGCTGCTTTGTCAATACTTTTGCACCGAGTTTTTCCATGCGATCGACCCACGGGCGAAATATTTTTTCTCCGACTGTTCCGCGACACCAAACTACATCAAAATCCGGTTGGTGTGCTAATATGAAATAATAAAGCATTCCCAAAGCTGCGGCGGCAGAACATTGTTCTCCGGGTGCAAATAAACCTACTAATAACATAGGCTCAAAAGCATCGCGGTACAGTCTTGCAGAAACGCCAAACTGTTTGAAGAGCTCGCGGGCTGTGACGCGATCGTACCTGCGCCAAGCTTCGTCGGAATTGTCGAAATCTAGGACGGCGTAGAGTAAGGGTAAGGCGGAAAGCCGATCGACTAATGGCAGCCTTTTAAATCTGGTGTAAAGAAAGGTTCCTAACGGTGTGGGAAGCCGCGGTTCGTCCTGAAAAATCGGCGATTCTACTTCCAATCCCGCCGGTGAATACTGACAAGAACGAGTCCAAGGCGTGAAGGGATCGAGTCCTAATTCCTTGACTAAGGAAAAGATATTTTTGTAGGGATACCAGAAGCCATGAATCCCAGCTTCTACGGAACGCCCGCCGGCGGTTTTCCACCCTGCAACTAAGCCACCCGGATAAGGGCCTGCTTCTAGCAGGGTGACATCATAGCCTTGCTGGGCTAGGTGATAGGTAGCGCCTAAACCGGCCCATCCTGCACCGACGACGACTATTTTTGGGGTTGACGATTCTGCTGACATTGCGTACCTCTTGATAATTTATTAATGATGACATAATTCAGAAAATGCGGATTTGATATAAAATGTGTTGCATTATGTGATAAATTTGGCTTGAGTGAATAATGGGTGTCAAAAACCGCCAGCAAACTAACCTGTTGCTGCTCTTATTTCCCGCTACCGCATGGCTGATGGTTTTCTTCATTTTGCCCGTGCTAATTGTACTGTTGTACAGTTTCTTAGAACGCGGTACTTACGGCGGTGTTACTTGGATATTTACTCTCAGCAACTACCAGCGTTTGTTCAGTGGACTTTTCTTAGGAGTAATTGGGCGATCGCTCTGGCTGGCTTTTCTAACAACTGCTGCTTGCTTGTTAGTTGGCTATCCCCTGGCATTTTTCATCGCCACCCGTTCTCCTCGCTGGCGAAATGCTTTGCTTTTGCTGGTAATTATTCCATTTTGGACTAATTTTTTAGTGAGAACCTACGCCTGGATCATACTCTTGCGTAGCGAAGGAGTAGTTAACACGGCCTTGCAAAGCCTGCAAATTATTAGCGAACCGTTAAATTTGCTTTTTACGCCTTTCGCGGTGGCGATCGGTCTTATTTACGGCTATTTACCTTTCATGGTTCTGCCTTTATATTCTAGCATAGAACGCTTCAATTTTTCATTGGTAGAAGCCGCTCACGATTTAGGGGCAAATGATATCCGCACTTTCTGGCGCGTTTTTTTACCGTTAACAACTCGCGGGATTGTTGCAGGCTCAATTTTGGTTTTTGTTCCCGCTGTCGGCGCTTTCATCACACCGGATATATTGGGCGGATCTAAAACAGTTATGGTGGGAAATTTGATTCAAAATCAGTTTATGAAAGCCCGCGATTGGCCTTTTGGATCGGCGCTTTCTATGCTGTTGACGGTAATCATATTGATTCCGGTGTTAATTTACTTCCGCGTGTCTGACGAAACTTAAACAGGTAGATTGAGATTGACAGTTGGGTGGGGGCGGGTTTATGAGATTATTGGTCTTAGGCACAGATTGTCTGTAAAACCCGCCCCTACAGGCGAACTTATTTTTGACTAATGACTAAACTAGATATACTCGTGCGGGCGATCGGCAAAAAGTGGCTTTGGGTACAAGCTGTACTAGCATTAGCCTTTCTTTACTTGCCAATTCTCATCTTAATTATTTACTCCTTTAACGCCTCCAGATTCAATGCCGTTTGGCGCGGCTTTACCCTCGATTGGTACCGCAGTTTGTTTAGCAATGCAGGCGCGACGATTGCTACGAGTAGCAGTGCCGGAATCTGGACAGCACTCAACAACAGCTTGCTAATTGCAGCTATTTCGACTGTGCTAGCAAGCATTTTTGGTACAATGCTCGCCCTAGCGCTGGAACGCTTTCATTTTCCGGGGCGCAAAGCCGTAGAAGCTTTACTGTTTTTGCCGATTATCATGCCCGAAATTACGATCGGCATTTCGCTGCTAGTTTTCTTTACCCTAGTATTTCGGATCGTAGAAAATCTCACGGGAATTCGCCTGAATCTCGGCTTACCTACCGTAATTATCGGTCACATTGTCTTTAATATTTCCTTTGTGACTATTACTGTCAGGGCGCGTTTGGCGGAACTCGATCCTCAATTAGAACAAGCAGCTTTTGACTTAGGCGCTAACGAATGGCGGACTTTTTGGCGCATCACTCTCCCTCTAATTTGGCCCGCTATTTTCAGCGCTGCACTGCTGGCTTTTACTCTGTCGCTAGACGATTTTGTCGTGACCTTTTTTACCACCGGCGTCGGTTCGATGACGCTGCCCTTATTTGTTTATGGCATGATAAAATTTGCAGTTACGCCAGCGATTAATGCCATTTCAACTTTGATGTTGTTGGCTTCATTGTTGCTGGTTGTATCATCGTTAAAAATTCAGAAAAGTTAAAAAAATTGCTTTCTGTGTCATAATTATTTTTGTCTGCAACTAACACAACCTATGAAACGCCTGCTGACTTTCCTACTTTTGTTTGTGATGAGCGCAACGGTGGCTTTCGGCTGTAGCCCCACAGGTGGCAACCAACAAGTGCTCAGCATTTACAATTATGCCAGTTATATCGCCCCAGAAGCGATCGCCCAATTCGAGAAAGAGAACAATGTTAAAATTCAATACGACACTTTCGAGAACAGCGACGCACTCTATGCCAAACTCAAACAGGGAAACCCCGGTTACGACTTAATATTTCCCGCCGATTACATGGTGAAAATCATGATAGCAGAAAATCTAATTGAGCCGCTGAATTTAAACAATATTCCCAACCAAAAGAACCTAGAACCTAAGTTTATAAATCAAGCTTTTGACCCTGGGAATAAATATTCCCTGCCCTACCAGTGGGGAACGATGGGAATTGGCTATAACGCGAAAACAATCCAGGGAGAAATTAACAGTTGGGCGGCGATGTTCGATCCAAAATATACCGGAAAAGTGGCGTGGCAAGACGATGCCAGATACACATTTGCCGGAGTTTTAATGTATTTAGGATTTGATCCAAATACAACCAATCCTGAAGAAATTAACAAAGCCCGCGATTTGCTGATAAAAAGTAACAATATCATTGCAGCTTTTGTCCCCGACACCGGGCAAAATATGCTAGATCAAGGAGAAATAAATCTGACAATGGAATGGAGCGGCGATATTTTCCAAGTGATGAAAGAAAATCCTAATATCCGTTACGCTATTCCCAAAGAAGGAACAATCATTTTTTCGGACAACATGGCAATTCCCAAAGGTGCGCCCCAGAAAGAGTTAGCGGAAAAATTTATTAACTTTATTTTGCAGCCCGAAGTAGGCGCCCAAATTTCCAATTTTACCCAGTTTGGATCGCCCAACAAAGCAGCAATCGATCGAGGTTTAATCGCCCCGAACGATTTGAAAAATCCTCAAATTTACCCGCCGGCTGAGGTGTTTGACAAAATGAAATTATTGCAGGATGTCGGGAAAGCAACTGCATTGTACGATCGAGCTTGGACGGAAGTTAAAGCAGGGGCTGGAAAGTAGATATAAAACAGGTTTCTGCGGGGGCTGGTTCACTTAAGTTTTGAGTTTGCAGGGGAGTTGCACCATCGTCAAGAACGGGCAAGATGCCCGTTCCACAAAACTTAATTTTCTTGTGGAACGGGCATCTTGCCCGTTCCTAAACAAGTAATTTAGAATTGTGCAAGATATCAGTTTAACCAGACTCGAACTCAAATTTTTATTACTCACACATACTAACAGAATGCACGCTGTCGAAGTTTTAGAAGTTTCCAAAGTATTTAAAAGTGTCCGCAGTCAAGATTTCTTAGCTGTAGACAACATCAACCTGCAAATTTACGATCGAGAATTCTTTTCTTTACTCGGCCCTTCGGGCTGTGGCAAAACTACAACTTTGCGAATGATAGCTGGTTTTGAAATTCCCACAGCAGGCGAAATTTATATTCACGGCCAACCGATGCAAAATCGCCCGCCATTTCACCGCCCAGTAAATACGGTATTTCAAAACTATGCTTTGTTTCCGCACATGACAGTAGCACAAAATGCCGCTTTTGGGTTAGAAATGGAGAATTTGCCTCAGAAAACAATTCGCGATCGCGTTGCGGAAGCCTTAGCATTAGTACAGTTAACCGAGGTAGGAAAACGCTATCCCCGCCAACTGTCAGGAGGACAGCAGCAGCGAGTAGCACTAGCAAGAGCATTAGTCAAACAGCCGTCTGTTTTGCTGTTGGATGAACCCCTAGGAGCGCTGGATTTAAAATTGCGTAAAGAGATGCAATTAGAATTGAAAAAAATGCAGCGAAAATTAGGAATTACGTTTATTTATGTAACTCACGATCAGGAAGAAGCACTAACGATGTCGGACAGAATTGCAGTGATGGATGGAGGAAAACTGCAACAAGTCGGCACGCCTGTTGATATTTATGAATATCCTAAAACGCGGTTTGTTGCTGATTTTATTGGCGACAGCAATTTTTTAAGTGGTCGAGTAGTAGAAAAGCAAAACGGTAAAATAATCGTGTTGGTTGACCAGCAGTTGCCCGTGTTAGTTGCAACAGCCGAAGATATGCCCGCTGGGAAAGTTGTCACCCTGGTGTTGCGGCCCGAAAAAGCTGCTATTTATCCGGCTAATTATGACGAGGAAAATAGCTGGCCGGGAATAGTAGAAGAGGCTATTTATATTGGCACTGATACGCGCTATACGGTGCGGTTGACTGCTAAAAGTTCGATCGCCCTTCGCCGACAAAACTTGCACAGAGATGACTTGCAGCGACACCAAGTCGGCGACAGCGTTCGAGTGGCAGTGCCGCCGGAAAGTATCTGCATTTGTTGACACTCAAGCGGGCTGAAGCCACTGAGATTCTTTGGAAGATTGAGGAGCGGATTGAAGATGTACTTCCTTCCCGGAAGAAGTAATCTACTTCTTCCTTCTGCTTCCTCCTTCTTCCTTCGCGTCCTTGGTGTCTTCGCGGTTCAATAATATAGACAGTATTGATGCTAAACTCGCGTTTGACTTTGCAAAATTTCCTCCAACAGCCGCTCTTGACTTTTTGCAGGTTCCTTGCAAGTCAAAC
Source organism: Microcoleus sp. D3_18a_C4 (assembly GCF_036702415.1). Lineage (NCBI taxonomy): Bacteria > Bacillati > Cyanobacteriota > Cyanophyceae > Oscillatoriales > Microcoleaceae > Microcoleus > Microcoleus sp. D3_18a_C4. The sequence goes on from NZ_JAUBTI010000054.1 coordinate 38,218, forward strand.
ACTCGCAAACTAACCCGATAACCCCTTCAGGCAAATCAGCCTCAATCTGACAGACAGCAGTCGGATAATACTGAGAAATCAACCCAGCAATTCGATCGGGAGTCGTGCGAATCAGGGTAGAATGCTGATACCAGTCGATCGCCGAAAGTAGACTCGGACAAGCTTGCGGAGCATCTTGTACAATACTGCTGAAAGCTTGCAAAGCTTGCTCAGCGCGATCGAGATATTCTAAATTCGGGCCCAACAGTGCGAGGCGAACCAAAGAGGCGATCGCAATTCCATTCGCCGCCGGAGTTGCATTGTCTATATAGCTGCGTTCCCGCACCAACAAATCTCCGCTAGCATCCTTAGCAGTATTGTAATATCCTCCCAATTCCACGCTCCACAAAAACTCATCAAATTCTTCTTGCACCTGCACAGCTTTCTCCAACCAAAACTGAGAATTCGGCAACTGTTTTGCCTCTTCCCCGTTGCCTAAAGTCAAACTCGCTTGATGCAAATCCAACAAAGCTTTCACAAACAAAGCATAATCTTCCGACTGCGCGGTTACAGCAGAGTGTCCGTCATAATTCAACCGCTGAAACCGCCCATCCGTCCACTGATTGTCTAACATAAAATTAGCCGCTTTCACAGCTAATTCCAGATATTCCAAATTTCCAAAAACAGCCGCAGCGCGGGCCAAGCCCGAAATCATTAAGCTATTCCAAGCCGCAATCATTTTCGTGTCAGTAACTGCGGGAATTCTACCCGGCCAAGTGTCGTTTTTAGCTTCTTGATTGTTGCGGGCTGGCGGAAAGGTTTTTACAGTATCCGGATTGCCACCGTAGCGAACTTGAAAGAGTTTAGCCAAAGCCTTTTCTACGGTGTCGCTCAGTTTTCCTGGATGGCGGCGCTGCAATACATTCTTGCCTTCAAAATTGCCGTTGCGACTAACAGTAAACTGTGCTTTAATTTCTGCCAATTCCTCAGCAGCTAATAGTTGTTCCAGTTCGGCATAAGTCCAGACATAAAATGCTCCTTCTTCCGGTTCAACTTCTTCAGAAGTGTTAAAGCTGTCAGCATCCTGTGCAGCATAAAAATAGCCTGTCGGCGCAATCATTTCTCGCTTCAACCATTCTACTGTCCCCGCGATCGCAGTTTCCAAAGCGGGTTCTTGTATTCCCGCGCTCCACAAATTTGCTAAATACTCAACAATTTGACCGTTGTCGTAGAGCATTTTTTCAAAGTGTGGCACAGTCCAAGTCGCATCAACCGTATAGCGGTGAAATCCGCCTCCTACGTGGTCGTAAATGCCGCCCAATGCTAAGTCTAATCCGCGCTGAGTGCAGACTTGTTTGCTGTCGTATTTTGATTCAAAATTAAATCGCGTTCCCCGCAGTGCTAGCTCAGCATAAGGTATCATCGGAAAACTGGGGCCTGGGTTGCTGCCCGCAACAATTCCGGTGTTGAGTTCTAAGCCTTTTTGGAAGAGTTCGCGATTTAATTCGGCGGTTACTCCTGACAGCGCTGCCGTCTGTTGGAGGTTGCCTAAAATCTCTGCTTTGAAGGCTTCTACTTTGCCTTTTTCTGTGTCGTAAAAGCGGCGAATTGCTTGCAAAACTTCTAAAAATCCGGGGCGCCCGTAGCGCGGTTCTACGGGGAAATAAGTGCCTCCGTAGAAGGGAACTCGCTCGTCGGGAGTGAGAAAAACGTTGAGCGGCCAACCGCCTTGACCGGTCATCATTTGCAAGGTTTGCATATAAATGCTGTCGATATCCGGGCGTTCTTCGCGATCGACTTTTATCGGTATAAAATGCGAATTCATGTATTGGGCGATCGCGCGATCGGAAAATGCTTCTCCTTCCATCACCGTACACCAGTGGCAGCTAGAGTAGCCAATTGACAGGAAAATCGGTTTATTTTCGCTTCGGGCCGTTTCTAGGGCTTCGTCGCACCAGGGCCACCAGTCGATCGGATTTTCGGCGTGTTTCCGCAGGTAAAGGCTTTGGGATTGAGCAAGACGGTTGACCATAATCAAATCTACTTTTACTCGTGCTGGGTAAGCTTGTCAGTCCTCTAGCAGTTTAGCGCGAGATGTTTTAGTTGAGTTGTTGCTGATAATTATGTTTTAATATTAAGGCTGATTATCTCGATCTAATATGAGCTTATCATCTCGGAGAACCTTCAATCAACAGCTAGGACAATTTTTGCTGAGTGCTGCTGTTCCTCCTGCTGTTATCAAACTGAGCCAAACTGAATCCTCGGATCAAGCTTTATTAGAAACTAATCTTAACAATTTCCTGGCTAAAGCAGACCCAGAAATAGAATTATTAGTCCCGACCTTTTTAGGTAACGACAAGCGTCGGTTCTACGGCAGAGGTGTTCCGAAAAGCTTGAAGTTAATCGACAAATTTCAACTCGGCAGCGGCCGGACTTTTCTGGGAAGGCGGTCTGTAGTTTGGAGCGGTGCCGGTTGGACTGGACAGCCGACAATTACCAGAGACGGGGGAAAAACTTATTTAATTATAGGTGCTTATGACCACAATTTGCGAAAAATAGATATTGCTACCAATAAAGAAGTTTGGCGCTATAAATTTGATGATATAATCAAAGGTTCGTCAACGATCTATATCGATGAAAAAGCTAGCGCTGAAAACAGAATTGTAATTTTGCAAGGCAGCCGCAGTGGCGGTGGTGGCAAAAAAGTAGTGCCGAGTTTTAGGGCAATATCTTTTAGAACTGGCAAGGAACTTTGGAAATTGGACATCAGGAAAACGCCCAGCTACAGCCGGGATAATGACAGCAGCGCTTTGGACCTCGGCGGTGGCGTTTTGTTCAATGCGGGGGAAAATGCGATCGGCTATTTTCTCGATAGTTCCACAAGCAATGCAAAAATCAAACAAGGCATCAAGCAGCCAAATATCTTGTCTGAAGTACAGCTTTATGCAGCAGGAGATATCAGCAAACACGGCGGCAACTTGGTAGCCGAATCATCGCCATCGAGACTCAAAGATAGAATTTTTATAGCTGCTGGTTCCGGTCACATTTACGGTATTAGCATTGCAACTAAAAAGATAGTTTGGGATTTTTATACTGGTTCAGATTTGGATGGCAGTGCTGTAATTTCTAAATCCGGTAAACTATTTTGTGCCATTGAAAAACAATACATTCAGGGCAACGGCGGAGTGCTGAAGCTGAATCCAAACAAGGAACCGAATGCCAGCGTCGAATGGTTTTTCCCGACGGGAAATCGCCGACTTTCTAGCTGGGAAGGCGGGATAATTGGCTCGGTGGCGTTGAATGACGAGTACAATTCAGGGGAGTTTCCGGCGCTGTTTGCCACAAATGCACTCGACGGCAATTTGTACATCGGTTCCCAAGATATGATTACAGGTAAAAAAACTTTTGTGCCTTGGCGAAACCAGTCTTACGATACTCCGGTAATAGTATTTAAAAAAGCGATTGGTTCTTCAATTTCGACTCCGATTTTTACCGATGGCAATAAACTGATCAGTGCGGGATACAACGGTGTTTATTTGTTCAATTTGAATTGGGAACGAGCGAAGTCGGGGGATCAGAATGCTTTGAGAAATGCTAAAGGGGAGTTTTACCGTTTGAAAGTAATAGAATCGGGAAGATTTAAGCCGGGTATGTCATTTGAGGCGACGCCGGTAGTTTGGGACGGAATTGTGAGGATTTGTGCGAGGGATGGCTGGATGTATACTTTGGGTTAGTTATTGGTATTTTGTACTTCTATCGGGAACAGGCTTTCGGGCCTGTTCCACAATAACTAGACTCTGTTGTGGAACAGGCCGGAAAGCCTGTTCCTAAAAGGGTGTTGAAATCCGCCACCTATTCCTACGTGCCGTTTAACTGCGGGAACAGGCTTTCGGGCCTGTTCCACAATAACTAGACTCTGTTGTGGAACAGGCCCGAAAGCCTGTTCGGCATCATTTGTGAATTTCTTACTCCCTCCCCGCGAGTTCGGGGAGGGTTGGGGTGGGGTAAAAAATTTACGACTCCTGCAAGGATTGATATAGCAGCCGTACACGAGTTTGATTGGTCGCTGTTGATTTTACTAACCTGGGGATTGGGATTGTCGCTGAATACTGGGAATGTCGATCGAACTGAAGGGAAAGAGTACGAAAAAGGGTTTCAGGAGTGGCGGTTGAAGAAACAGGCGGGACAGTGAAAAGCGCTTTTTATCGGTATAAGGTGCGAATTCATGTATTGGACGATCGCCCGATCGCAAAATGCTTCACCTTCCATCACCCTACACCAGTGGCAGCGAGAGTAGCGAATTGAAAAAAAATCGGTTTATTTTCCCTCCGGGCCCTTTCTGAGGCAGCGATCGCACGCACACATTTTTTTGATGACAAGCTACTCAAACCCTTACAGCCTCAAGTATTTCTACTTGCTTATCACCCGTTAAATCTTGGAAGCGAGCTTTTTCGGAAAAATAATATTAACCAATTTTTAGCGAAAGCAGACCCAGAAATAGAATTATTAGTCCCAACATTTTTAGATAACGACCACCGCGCCTTCCACGGTAGACGTAGCGCTGTTTCATTCTCTTGTAGGGGCAGCCCCCGTGGCAGCCCCAATCTCTTGTAGGGGCAATCCGACCCCTACTCCCCGTGGTTGCCCCAATCCCGTGACTGCCCCAATCCCGTGACTGCCCCAATCCCGTGGCTGCCCCAATCCCACCAAATGCCTAACCAATCCAGGAATGGGTGGGCATTCTTGGCACAACCCGTACAAAAAGCTGGTTTTCCGTAGGGGCAATCCGACCCCTACTCCCCGTGGTTGCCCCGAAACAGCCCTGACGGTAGAGGTGTTCCGAAAACTATGTCCCAGAAAGTCTAGTCGTCCCTTTACTCGGTCAAAGTTCCAGCGTCACAGATAATAACGAGCACCGAAACCATTGGTCTCTAAATTGAGATGTTGCACCACGGATCGATAAGCCTGTTTTGGGCGGCCTCTCCTGCCCAACCCCCACTCCCCACAAGAAAACTCATTCTTTGTGGAACGGGCCCCAGAGCCCGTTCTTGGTAATGGTGCAACATATAAGTCTAAAAGGCGCTGGTTGCTGAATCCGAAAGCGAGAATCGACGCACCGAATATGAGCCAATATTTTGTCCTGAGTTATAGCCCACATTCCGCGACTTCCACTGTCACTATCGGTTTTTACGTATTTTTACCCAGCAATCAAGCTCTCACTTAAACTTTTCTACCGTACATTCACGGAGCCAAAACTTTTTAAGGGCATAATCTAGAGCTTTAAAAGAGTTTTATCAGTAATTATGCTGTGTGACACCCCTGTTTAGGGAGCTGAGTTATAGCTTTTTAAAAGAGAGAAAACTCAGGAATAAAATCCGGGTGGGAGCACCCCTATTATTTGATGCACGCCATAGGAAATAGCGAGCTAGAACTCATCAATTTAGGCATTTTGCCTAAATCCCATCAGCTTATTCCCAATCTTCATCGAATCTTTATCAAAACTACTTGCATTAACTTGTGCTTTGCTTTAGATTGAATATGTGAAGGAAAAAAACCTGCTTCCAGTCAACTTAAAAATAAAGGTGTCAGCCATGAAATCCCAATTTAACTTAGTCAAATCTATTTTAGCTGTTGCCGGTGTCGCCGCCGTTAGTGCAGTATCCGCAGCACCTGCCTCTGCCTTCAGCTTTAGTAATATTGCTAGCGATAATACATCGGGAGATGCCTATGTAAATAGCTTTAGCTTTGATGTCCTAGATCGTGGCTCCAATAACGTTTTATTCAACATTTTCAATAACAATAAAGACAAATCCGCCGCCGATATCTTTATTGCTGCAGTTCACTTCGACACAGGTTCTAATACCAATTTATTGAGCGCCTTTGGCATTATAAATAGTGCTGGTGTTAACTTTACAAATGGAGCTACTCCTCTGCCACAAACTAATAACCTTGCTACTCCTTGGTCTACGGATTTTGCAGCTGGGATAACTGGTACGCGGAACGGTGTCCAAGCGGGTGAGGTTTTGGGATTGAGCTTTACTGGAAATTATAATAACGTAGTTTCCGCGTTGAATAATGGTACTTTGAGACTAGGGATGCACGTCCGGGGTATTGGTAAGAATGGCGATAGCGATGTTTTTGTCAGCAGCACTAGCAATACTGAAGCTACTCCTGAACCTTTAACAATGCTTGCAGCAGCAGCCGCTGTTGGGTTTGGTGCTAAGTTCAAAAAGCAACGCGCTCAAGCTCAAAAAGCTGAATAGGCGATCGTTTGAACTCGTTTTCGATTCTGGCTGGATGCCAAACTGATTATTGTATGTTCGAGCTAAAAACCTGGTTTCTTGGTGAAACCAGGTTTCTTAGTATCTGATAGCGCGCCACCGTGAAAACCCCAGACTTTGAAGCCGAACTCAGAGCATCTTATATTTGTAAAAACACTTTTTCTGCTTCCTTCCTTCTTCATCTTTTCTCCTGGCTGCTGCCTCCAATTTCTAGCGGAGGGCTGCTTTCATTGAGATGATCCCGTCAAATCGCCCCTAGACAGCGCATTTAAGAACTACCGTAAGGCTGTTTCTGAAGCATTGCCGATATATAGCAATCCCTGCAGGAGTCGTAAATTTTTTACCCCACCCAAACCCTCCCCGAACCTCAAGGCTGTTTCGGGGCAACCACCATTGGTGACAAGTTAAGGCTGTAAGTCTTTTGTCAAGAGGCTTTCGGAGAGTTCTTAAAAAAGAATTGGTCAGA
>NZ_JAUBTI010000055.1:0-44565 GCF_036702415.1 Microcoleus sp. D3_18a_C4
CGCTCGCACTGTAAATGCAAAACTGAGATGCTCCCCATCCCACAAACTTGTGGAAGTTATTTAATTCTCATTCCTTAGTAAGGTGCGTCAGCAGCGCGTTATTTTTTCTCTGCTTGATTAGCTAATTGCTGACGCACTCTACTGAATTTTTAGTTTTCAATCCCAAACAGGCTAACCAGGCGATCGCACATTATTGATATTTTGATAATTAAGGTGAAGAAACAGCGCCATCCTAGTTTAATCGCAATTGTCCTGGGAAACTCACTGGATGTTATAAATGTCAGCATTTTCCATTTTAATTTCATAAAACGGCCTATCCGTCAAATAAAAACCTCAATCTTTACAAAAATTTGTTGATTGTAAAGATTTGATAAAGCTACGAGGGGTTATACCCCCCATGAGTTATAGTTACATATATATAGATGCACCCTGATGGCTTTCCCGTTCCACAAGAGCGGGATTTTTATTGGAAAAATATTGTATTAAGTTTTAAGACACCTGCTAGAGATAGAATTTGTGGAAAATTTCAATAGATCGATCGCCCGATGCAAAAATAGCACAGAAGAAGCAAAAACGATGGTTCGGAGCGATCGAACATCCGCCCTAACTCTGCGAAATAAGCCAACGGCGGTAGCATAGTTTGGGAAACGGCATCAATGGAAGATCGACTTAGCGTTCACAACAGCGCTGCAACAGGGCGAAAACAGCATAATTAATAGTTGATTGTGCTCTAATTTTTGAATTTTTATGGATTAAGAATATTTCACTCATGATGTTAGGTAAATTTTCAGGAAGCCCCAACTGGATGATGCTTAGTTTCACAAACTTTTAATTTTTTTTACTGAATCTTGTCTCCGAGAATCAACCCTCTTTGTCACTTAAGCGGTGTATTTGCCAGTTGGGGGTAACAAATGTGAGTTATAAAACAATTAAAAACCCGGTTTCTTCTTGAAGAAATCGGGTTTGTGAAATCGATGGTGAAGCGCGATTTGCTGTCTAAACTATTCGGAAAATAAAAGGGTAGCGGTAAGGTAGGTTAGGATTTTGCAAAACCTGGAGGATAGCCATTATTGTCAGTCCCCAGTGCAGCAGATAACCTAGGGGCACTAGGATAAAGCCAGCAAGACCGAAAGTGACGACTGTTAACACCATAATCACGGTGCTGTACACCCATACATTAAGGTGAAAATTGATTGCTTCTGTGGCGTTTTCTTTGACAACGGGGTCATCTGATACTAACAATACAGCGATCGGCGCTCCGATCGAGAACAGTAACGTGCTGAAAAAAATCGCCCCGTGGCACACCAGTGATAGAAGCTTCCGCTTGTCTGAGTCGTACATACTAAATTTCTTCCTTGACTTTATTGATAATTTTACCTTTAATAGCAACTGTAGCACAGGCTATAATGGCGATCGGGTGATGATTCCCCTACCTAATTTGTGATGACAACAGAACTTGAAACTGAACTGCTAACTGCTGTTGAGCGCCGGCGCAACTTTGCTATTATCTCGCACCCTGACGCGGGAAAAACTACTTTGACAGAAAAGCTGCTGCTGTACGGAGGTGCAATTCACGAAGCAGGTTCTGTGAAAGCGCGGCGGGCTCAGCGACACGCTACGTCTGACTGGATGGCGATGGAACAGCAGCGGGGAATTTCTATTACTTCTACTGTTTTGCAGTTTGAGTATAAAAAATATCACATTAATCTGCTCGATACTCCGGGACACCAAGATTTTAGCGAAGATACTTATCGAACTCTGGCGGCGGCTGACAATGCAGTGATGCTTGAGGATGCTGCTAAGGGTTTGGAACCGCAAACTCGGAAGTTATTTGAAGTTTGTAAGCTGCGAAGTTTGCCTATTTTTACTTTCTTTAATAAGCTCGATCGCCCTAGCAGAGAACCTTTGGATTTGTTGGACGAAATTGAGAAGGAATTGGGGTTGCAGACTTATCCGGTAAATTGGCCGATAGGTACGGGCGATCGCTTTAAAGGTGTTTTCGATCGCAGAGGGCGCAAAATTCACTTATTCGAGCGGACTAAACACGGTTCTCGCGCTGCTGTTGATACCGTCATTGAATTGGGCGATCCGCGCATTGAAGATTTGTTGGAACAAGACCTTTACTATCAGCTCAAAGAAGAGTTAGAACTGCTTGATGAGTTAGGCACTGAACTGGATTTAGACTTGGTTCGGGCTGGAAAAATGACGCCAGTTTTCTTTGGCAGCGCGATGAGCAATTTTGGGGTCGAACTGTTTTTAGATGCGTTTTTAGATTACGCTATGAAGCCGATCGCCCGCAAGAGCAGCGCCGGAGATTTGCCGCCAACTTATGAAGATTTTACCGGGTTTGTGTTTAAATTGCAAGCGAATATGGACCCAAGACACCGCGATCGGGTGGCGTTTATTCGGGTTTGTACGGGCAAGTTTGAAAAGGACATGAACGTGACTCACGCTCGCAGTGGTAAAACGGTGCGTTTGTCAAGGCCTCAAAAGTTATTTGCTCAGGATCGGGAGTCGATCGAGGTTGCGTATCCGGGGGATGTGATCGGTTTGAACAATCCGGGGGTATTTGCGATCGGCGATACTATTTACACCGGCCAAAAACTGGAATATGAAGGGATTCCCTGTTTTTCTCCCGAACTTTTTGCTTTTTTGAGAAATCCCAATCCTTCTAAGTTTAAGCAGTTCCGCAAAGGCGTTTCTGAGTTGCAGGAAGAAGGCGCAGTGCAAATTATGTACTCGGTTGATGAGTCGAAACGCGAGCCAATTTTGGCTGCTGTCGGACAGTTGCAATTTGAGGTGGTGCAGTTCAGAATGCAGTCGGAATATAATGTGGAAACGACGATCGATATGTTGCCTTACAGTGTAGCTCGTTGGGTTGACGGCGGTTGGGAGGCGCTGGAAAAAGTTGGGCGGCTGTTTAATACGGTGACGGTGAAAGATACTTGGGGAAGGCCGGTTTTGCTGTTTAGGAATGAGTGGAATTGCCGCCAGGTGGAAGGGGAGCATCCTGTGTTGAAGTTAAATGCGATCGCCCCTGTGGTTTCTGGTTTGGCTGTTAGCGAGGAGTGAGATTACCGTAGGCAAAGGACACAACACTGTTGTGTCCATACAAATGATATTTATAGCAACCCTAAATCATTCGCGTAATTATTGTAGGGGCAATCCGACCCCTACTCCCCGTGGTTGCCCCGATAGATAGGGGGTAGGCACGGGGAGTAGGGGTAGCACTACCCCTACAAATAGGGGGTAGGCACGGGGGCACTACCCCTACAAATTTACATGAATGATTTAGGATTGCTATATTCGGCTTAAATACGCCGGATATAAGAAGTTACAATCACGGATCTAACAGTTTTTCTAAGATGGTGTAAATGTCTTTTTTGTCACCATCTTTACGTCTCCCTAGTCCCACAACAACAACTAGAACTCGATCTTGTTCCACTTGATAAACTATACGATAGCGCTGTCCAACAGCTCGGATGCTGCGAAATCCTGATAGGTTATCTACAAGGGCTTTGCCTTGCTTTTGTGGTTCAAATTTTAGTTGATCAATGCGATCGCGCAATTTTTCCTGTTCTCGTCGATCTTTGACCGAAAGCATCCAGGATACAAGCCCCCGGATTCATTTGTGGAGAAATAAAAAACCTGTATCCGATGAAACTTGCCCCCCGAATTTATCCGTGGGGTCAATGCTTCAATTCTTTAATCTAAAATCTAAAATCTAAAATCTAAAATCTAAAATCGATTGACTGCCTCCAACATTTCCAGTGCCAGTGGCGTAAGCTGGATCTCATATTCGATCGCATTTTCTTCGTGATTCATAGTCCCAATTTTGCTTTGGCATTTTCCCAGGAAATAGTTTTGCCTTGGCGTGCTTGGGTGATGCTTTGGCGCAATTTGGTAACGAATTCTGTATCGGTGAGAATATCTAAGGTTTCTAACAGTTCAGTCAAATGCGTGTAGCTCATTGCAGCCATAACGGGAACACCATCTTGAGTGATGATGATAGGCTCATTGATAAGTTCTTGGGGTAGGTTGGGAAGCTGCTGCTGTGCTTGGGCAATGGTGAGTCGTTTGGACATGGTTGTACTAAAGCAACATTACTTTCACTTTAGCATTTCGGCCCAACTAACTGGTTTTCAGCCGCTGACGCTGGTAACGAGTAAATCCAAAATCTAAGATCCAAAATCTAAAATCCAAAATGGATTGACGGCGGCCCCCATCTGCGGCTACGCTTTGAAGTGAGAGGTTGCTTGCTTGTAGAGGAGGCAGCCCGCGTCGCCCAAAAATCTAGTTGCACTGCCCAAAGCTGCTGGTAACAGCAATGGACAGCATAACCGCCAAACTGGAATCAGCAGTCTGGAGGCTCCGAGAATCTTAACATTCTCTGTAGCCGCCCTGCTATGTCTTGAAATGCGGGGCGGCTGGGTTTTTGGGTTTTTCTAGAAAACCCAAAACCAGGAGAACATATTATGTCACAGGAATTCGTGCCTGACGACAACTCATCGGCTCGCCCAAATGACGACTCAGCAGCAGTATGCGAACAGGAAGTGGTGCTGTTAACGGTTGTCGGTTCGCCCAAAGGTGTCAGGGAAACCATACTCACTTTGTACCGACTGGGATTTGCAGAAGTGGGCGATTGGAGTCCCCTACAGCGTGCGGCTAATCCGAAGCAGGTGATGAGCGTGCTGATCCGTCGTTCGCGGGCTGACAGTACATCGCCGAGAAAATCTGGGCGGTAAGCTGCAAGGTTAAGTTCTTTTTAGGGCTTACGCATGGGGCCCAGAAACCGGGTTTTTACGAGAATACTGGGTTGTGAGGCGCAGATTCGGTAAAAAACCCGGTTTCTTGGAGGAATGACGCATGGGTGGCTAGAAACCGGGTTTTTTCCAGAATAGTTGGTTGTGATGCGTAGATTCGGCAAAAAACCCGGTTTCTTTAAAGGCTGACGCGCGGGTGGCCAGAAACCGGGTTTTTTCCAGAATAGTTGGTTGTGATGCGTAGATTCGGCAAAAAACCCGGTTTCTTTAAACGTTTTTATTAAAACTGAGATGTTGCACCCTTCTCAATTACTTGTTTAGGAACAGGCTTTTCGGCCTGTTCCACAAAGAGTGAATTTTCTTGTGGAACAGGCCGAAAAGCCTGTTCTTGAGAATGGTGCAAGATATGAGTTAAAACAAACTGATAATACCGCTATTAGGAGTGTCTCTTAAAACTGCGATCGCATCATAGTTCTCTCTGAGTAGCCTCTCGATATCCTGCGTCGAGCAATTTCCGCGCCGTATCCAAATTACCTTCGGAGGAAATCCCAACAATAGACTCAATTCGCTAAAATCCGCATCCTTGGTAACGACAATATAGTCATGCTGACGAGCATACTCCCAAACTTCGCGATCGGGTGCGGTAGGTAATCCAATTGCATCAACATGAGCGGAATCGGGATAAATATCAGCAAGGAGATTGACAAGACGAGGAGAGAGATTTTGGTCAAATAACAGTATTTTCATCACCCAACAACTAACATAAACTGCTCTCGTTTAGCTGCGAAACTCAAGCAAGCTAAAATATCCTGTTGCGTGAGATAGGGAAAATCCTCTAGGATTTCTTGGTAAGTCATCCCAGAAGCGAGATATTCCAACACGTCATAAACCGTAATTCTCATACCTCGAATACAAGGTTTACCACCTCGCTTACCCGGTTCGATCGTAATGATCTTAGCGATGTCTTGTTCTGACATGGCATTTTTCCTTTAGCTACTGTTTTCAATTTTAGCATCAAAAAATAGAGATTAAAACCTGGCGATTGAAATCGCGTCTACACAAACAAAGTCCACGCAACGCGAGACTAAAAGAGCAAGGAAGTATTTAACCACAAATTGACATAATTCTTCAGTCCTCTGAAGCGAGGACTTTAGCTTTGAGGCAGGGGTTTAAACCCCTGTCGGATCGTGGCGATGGTGCAATATCTCAGAAACAAATAATTTTAGTGAAATTATTTAAGTACCTTGCGGCAAAGGTTGCAACAAATAGTGACAGAGAAATAGAGCTGTGTTAGAACAGCTATCGATCGACCACCCAAGCTATCTTAGAAAGGACGCTAGCGAAAGCACAGTCATGGCACCTCCCACTAATCCAAATCCGGCGGATTCATCTGCAAAACAGTCTCTAGAGGCTGGGCTAGCAGCTTTGAAACAGCAGGATTACCCCACCGCGATCGCCCTTTTAGAATCCGTTACTCAAACCGCAGCTAATCAGCCGTCGGGAATCCGCGCGCAGATGGGGTTGGTGGCTGCGTACAAAGCAACTGGTAATGTGAAAAAGGCGATCGCCCTGTGCACTTCCCTCGCCCAAAACCCCAACACTCAAATCAAAACCTGGGCCGATCGCGCTTTAAAAGAATTAACCCCCCCTCCCCCCCCAAAACCACCGGCAAATAAACCAAAATCCGCAGAAACTCCCCCCGAAACAGGCTTTGTCGCCTTTGATGCAGCAACTAAATCGCCGAAAAAATCGATAGGGGGCGATGGCTTACGCCCCGCTTCGCTACGACCGACCGTAGATAAAAAAACAGGATTTTTACCTTTAGAGCCTGCTGTAGAGCCTGGGAACGCCAAATCGCAACATATTTCCCCGCCACCTCCACCCCCCACACCGCCGATTCGCCCGACATCAGAGGGCGGGCACGGGGGCCCGACATCAGAGGGCGGGCACGGGGGCACCGCCCCTACAGAAACCGCACCCGATACAGAAATTAGCGGCGAAAATAGTTCCGGTTCCCCAACAGATATCCCCGGAGTCGCCAGCCCAGATATTACCACTTACCAACTCACTTGGCGCGAAGCAGGGCGCACCGCGAAAAGCCCGCGCCCGCTCAAACGGCTGAAGTTGCTGGAGTTTCGGGTGCAAGCCGTTGCAAGTGCGATCGCCCTATTTTTCCTAGCCCGGTTTGTCCTGCAATTCCTGCTGACAAACACTAATTCTCTGTTGGTTCAGCTTTACATATTCAGTAGACTGCCTATTTTCGCGCCGATTCAGCTTTTTTACCGCGATCCAACTCCCTTTGTTCAGATGGTTTTTGGATTGCTTTTGGCCTCGTCTCCCTGGCTGATAGACGCGCTGCTGAAACTGTTTTGCGGCATCGAAACCCTGCGCGGGTCAGTTTTATCCAAGCACAGCAAGGAAGCTAGTCGGGTACTGCGAAGTTATTGTACCAAGCAAAATATGCCGGTGCCGGTGCTGAAACTCTTGCCGCTGAATGTTCCTGTAGCTTTCAGTTACGGCGGTTTGCCCCGTTTTGCTCGGATTGCTGTGAGTCGCGGGCTGTTGGAACAGTTGACGGATGAGGAAATTGCTACTATTTTCGCACGGGAGTTGGGCCATATCTCTCACTGGGATTTTGCGCCGATGTCGCTGGCGCTGCTGGTGATTCAGATTCCTTACTTGATTTATTGGCAGGTGGCGCACTGGCAAGAGCGGTTGTGTGATTTAATGACGATCGAGTTTTTGCGTTCTGCTGTCAAATTTGTGGCCGCTGCAATTTCTGCTACCAGTTACGGGATTTATAAGTTGTTGCGCTGGCCGATGTTGTGGGTGTCGCGCCGCAGAGTGTATTTTAGCGATCGCACTGCTGCAGAAATTACAGGTAATCCTAACGGTTTGACGCGGGCACTGGCTAAAATTGCGATCGGCATTGCTGATAATATCGAACAGCAAAAACAAACTAGCTTTTTTCTGGAAAGTTTCGATCTATTGTTACCTGTAGGCGTTGGACAAGCTGTAAGCCTTGGTTCTGCTGCATTACACGCGCCGCTAGAACAGATTTTGCTGTGGGATGTCAGCAATCAGGAGCGCAATTGGTTGACGGTTAACCGCGCGCATCCTTTGCTGGGAGAGCGTTTGAAGCTGTTGGCCCTCTATGCTCAATTCTGGCAACTGGATACAGAGTTAGATTTGGCAAACGCGGGAGTGCAAGAACAACCCAGGAAAGGAAAATTGTCTCTGTTTAAGTCAATACTCGAATTTAAAGACTCAAAACTATTTTTACAGGGTGCGCCGTTTTTTGGAATTCCGATGAGTTTGGGGATAGTCGGGCTGCTTTGGCTGATTGGGGGGATTTTTTCGAGGACGAGTATCTGGCAGTTGGATTGGCTTTGGGGCGATCGATCTATTCTTTGGGGCTGTTTGCCGATCGGATTTAGCATCGGTACTTTGATGCGGATCAATTATTTCTTCCCGGACATTATACCGCGAGAAACCGCTTCGCCGAGTTTGCCGGAAATTTTGTCAAATCCCGATAGTTTGCCGCTGGATGCTGAACCGGTGCGACTGGAAGGGCAACTTTTGGGTCGATCGGGTATGAGTAATTGGCTGGGACAAGATTTGATTTTGCAAACGGCGACGGGTTTGGTGAGGTTGCACTATGTTTCGAGGTTTGGCTACATTGGCTCTTTGTGGCCATTTTTGTTCAAAGAGACTACTCGCCCTAGCGATTTGATCGGAACATCTGTTGTGGCGACTGGTTGGCTGCGCCGGGGTGCTACTGTGGCGATCGACCTTGAAAGTCTCCGCAGTCAAGGAGGGAGGGTTAGTGACAGCGGACATCCGATTTGGTCTGCGGTTTTGGCTTTTGCTGCTGCTATTTGGGGCGCATACATTATTATCCAGGGCCCAAGGTGAGGAATAGCGATCGGATTGTGGGGTGAATCTCACATCTTGCACCTTTCTTGTGGAACAGGCTTTCCGGCCTGTTCCACAAGAAAATTCACTCTTTGTGGAACAGGCCGGAAAGCCTGTTCATAAAAAGCTTATTGAGAATGGTGCAACATCTCAGGTGAGTCGCCAACAACGCGCATCCTCGATCGGTTTTGAGTTAAACAGGGGATTGGCGATCGGATTCTGGAGTTGCTCCCTACGCACCCTACAGTCTATCCGTTACATCCGTTACATCCGTTACATCCGTTACATCCGTTACAAAATCCGTTGCCGAACTTGCCTCTTCCTTCGTAAAGAAAAGTTGCTTTTTTGCCCGCAGTCTGTTACATTAGTTTACAGGAATTGGATTGAACCAAATAGCGCGATAACTTCTGTTGGCTAAAATCCCTTAAGGCATTGCGTAAAAATTGTCAACATCCCAACACAGCAAGTACAGCCAGCCGCTTGTCGGCTGTTTTTTTTCGATCGCTATTTTTGCTGTGCCGGATGAATTCTCAAAAGTGATTCAGATGTGGTTTCCGTTAAATTCAGACTGAAATCTTCCTAAATAACTAGCTCTGTTACCAAGGCTGTGATACCTTTAAAGAATGCTCGGACTCTGCCGGGCCTGATTTAAGGGATAGCGGGTAAGTGAGTAGTTCTCAGCATTAGGAGCGAGATTAGGAGCGAGGTAAGATTACTGGCTGAAAAAATGTTAGCCATTTTATCCATCACTGTATTAAACTGAATATTGGCATTCCGATCGCTTACAATTGACATCCTTGGACATAAATTTCTAGACGGCGCTGGCTATAAACATTCTGAATCAAAACCGGAAGCAAGTAATACAGAATAGCCAATAGCCTAAACATTTGAGTCAGAAACCTCAGCCTAAAGGCGTGAGGCTTGAAAGAGAAATCTAACAGGCCATTCTGACCAGACTAAGCTTTAAATAGCTACGTTATTTAGGTCACGACACCCGCTTGATGCGAAGCTAGTCCCTTGCTCTGTCGCTAGTGGTTAAACAGTCTTAAGGTCACTGAGACAGTGCTGCTAGCCGGCGCAAGCCTTTATAACTTTGTCGAAGCTAACTTTACCCCAGAAATGGGAGTTTGGGGCAACCATTCCCCAAAAATCGGAGAGGTTGCATAAAATTCCCTCTCAGACCCCGAAAGGGGATTTAATTCAATGTAAAGCCGTCCTATAAGGACGGGGCTTCAGACCCAGTTTTTTGGTGATGACTAAAAGTTTACACAACAACCTGAGATTTAAAAGCTCTCTGCATCGGCGGTTAAGTTCCGGCCTTATCAGAGTAAATCATCTTTTTGTTCTAAAAGGTGGGGGAGCTGTCAAGGTTGGTGGGAGGAATGCGCCAATTTTCGGGTTATGTGGTGTTTGCCTGAAGTCAATATTCAGTTGAGTTCAGGTAATTCTGTTCGAGCAAATTAATTAAAATCCAAGTCGGGAGGAATTTTTCATGTCTATTCGTCTTTATGTTGGCAATCTACCGAAGGAACTCGATCGCCAAGAATTGCAAGAAGTTTTTGCACCGGAGGGCGAATCTGTTACCACAAAGGTAATTACAGACCGCAAAACTGGAAAATGCAGAGGATTTGGTTTTGTGACGGTGCTAACCGACGAACAAGCCGACCAAGTTATTGAGAAATATAACGGCTTGATGTTCAAAGAAAACCCGCTGAAAATAGAGAAGGCACTGCCCCGCTCTAAGGGTAAATCTGAAAAGGGCGATGAAGATCAGCAGCAGTCGTCGCCGCAGTCACCGCAGTTGGTGTCGGCATCGGCGTCGCCGTCGCTGCCTGTCCCTGCGCCGCAGCAACAGCAACGCTCGTCGGCTCCCCCTAGTCAAGGTGGAGGCGGTTCCAGCAAAAGCAATCGCCGTCGGGGTGACAACAACAAGTCTCGCCGCAATCAGTCAGCAACAACGGTGTCGAGCGCTGATTCGGGCTCGGTGCAGCCAGATCCGCGCTGGGCGAGTGCTCTGGAAGAACTCAAGCAAAGATTGGTGGAAGCTCAGACTACTAATTAGTCAAAAATGGCGGCTAATTGCTGCTGTCTCTCGACTTTGGTTGACTGAATGTATCTGGAAGTGCGATCGAGAATGCGTCAAAAAACCCTGTTCTCGATCGCACTATAATTTATTGCAAAAAAACCTGTAATATCATGTCCTATCAATTACCATTAATATGGTAGGGGCGGGTTCACCAACAATACCCGCCAATAATTGACAATCTCAAAAACCCGCCCCGGCCGGGTTCTTACGGTCAATCGATCGCACCAGTCCCAATTCTTTAATCGAAAAAGGTATAAGTCCTCTTTATTCGATCGGCCCGAATTCGATTGTCTCAATAAAGTCAAAAATCTTGTTCATAATTCCCTCAACTTCAGACTCCAGGGAACCCAATTCATTCCCCTCCTGATAAATGCGCTGACAGCTTACCGTGTAGCAAAAATCGTCAGCAATAAAAGCCATAAGTCCCCGGTAAGCATCCAACCGAGTCAGAGGGCGATCGTTTTCTTGCACGCTGATAGTTGCACCCGCAGGCAAATCTAAAACCACGAAATAAGCTTCTTCATCTTCTAAATATTCCGCGTGGAGTAACTTAGAATTGGGAACATTAGCAAGAATTGCCTGAGAAACAAAATTGTCGAGAAAAGACTTGAGATAACCTTCCTCGCCAACCGACTCGATTGTTTCTTCAACTTCACCAGCAACAGGGAAATAATCTATTTTGAGCAAAACGCCAAAGTCGTCAGAAAATGCGACACAGCTTTCTTGCTCATCAATTTTACCGCCTCGTTCCTCGTCAACGGGAATGGGAACGCTAAAATTGCCTTCAGGAGATATGTACCATGCCCCATCGAAATCCGACTCTTCGCCCTCTACTTCCGAGTAAGCAGCAGTTACATCCTCAATAATTTCTGCAGCTTCCTCGTCTTCCACACCTAATGCTTCCTGGAATTCTTGGAGAAAAGCCTGGTGCTTCTGAGATATTTCGCCATCTCCGACAAACATTGCTGCGGTTATTGCAAAAGTATCCAAAACTAACTCATCTGGCATAGATTCGCAAGCAGTATTAAATAATGCTCCTAAACCGTCTTGGGCGACAATACCTGCGAGTCTTTGAAACATTGCTGACATATCATCTTCCGAGTATTCAGCAAATATTTCTGATTCCCAAAGTATGCTTTCTAAGATATCAGCATCCGTATCAGGGGAATTTGCCTCGGCTGCGACAAGTGCTACCGCTGCTACGGATTCTTCTAAAGTCAAGCTTGCTTCGGATTGGTCTTCTGAATTGAATATTTTATCAAACTTGCCCACAGGTTTTGCCCCGCTAGTGTTTAGTTTTGCTATTCATAGCAAATTTATGACATAAAAAGATAGTAGTCAATCGATTTTAGATTTTAGATTTTAGATTTTAGAATTGAAGCATTGACCCCACGGATAAATTCGGGGGCTCCTTTATCGGATACAGGTTTTTTATTTCTGGACGGATGAATCACGTGGCGGGTATCCTGGATGCTTGATTGTCAGGGATACTCTGGACGCCGGACACTGGGCCGTGTTGTTTGCCTACAGATATCGCACCCGACATGGCGCCGTGCCGTTTCCCTACAAATATCGCCTATTACCAAGGACTGCCAATTATTGTGAATCCGGCCCAAAAGTTCGGGTGAGAGAAATCTGCATTTGCTACTTGTGTGGCTTGATTAATGTCGATCGCGCCTTGAGTTCCCCGCAATTGACCGTCTTTTACTACAATTTGTTTGTGGATCATTGCCAGTTGAGCTTTTCTGAGCGCTTCAGCTTTTATTGGCGCCGATCGCAAATTGCCATAAAACTCGGTCATCAACGCCAAAGTGCCGATATCATTAACTTTCCACAAACTCGCTACCGCTGATTTGACACCGCTGCGGACGGCCAGTCCAGCAAATCCCATTTCTGCTGTATTGTCGCCGATCGCAGTTTGGCACGCACTCAGCACTAATAATTCTACTTGTCGGCGATCGTACCACTTCGCCGACCTAAATTCATCCAGCGCCAAAGAGCTGTCCCACAAATCAATCTCAGCTTCTTTTCTTCCATTTTCCCCTGGAGGAAAACTGGCGTGAGTAGCTAAGTGAACGATTCCAAATGCCTGTTGTTCTCGCTGTTTTCTCAGGTTTTGCAGGGTAAATTCTTGATTGAGAAAAGAGCGACCTTGCCACAAGGGAAATGCTGCTGGATTTTGCGTTTCTGTTCTCCTCCCGGCGATCGCAGATAATTCGAGCGGCACCGCAGCCAAACGCTCTTTCTGGGTGTGTGGAAACTCTGAAGCACCCATTGCTAAAACTTGAGCGTTTTTCAAACTTTGATACTTTGTGTTACTGAGGCTGACACTGGGAATTGAGCCGAGGCTGTACTTTTCTACTAGAAATTGCTTGCCGTCGTGCAAAGCGGATAGTGGCAGTTGGCGCAAACCTGCATCGAATGAAAAAATTAGCGTATCAATATTTAACGATTCCAATTCTTTAGATATTGGTGCAATTAACCATTGGTAAAGTTGCTGCGCGTTTTCCAAATATGCTGTATCTTGGGAACTTTGTGGCTGTGCCAAATAGCCCTGAAAAAGATTCACAGTTTTTAGCAGTGTTTTGCTGTTAACCGGCGCTTGTTTGAGAATAGGAGGCCCGTCGGGAACTACTAACACTAGCGACACTTCTTTGAGCCGGACGATCGCGTAAACAATTACAGCTTGCTTCCCGGTTTCCTCCTTAATTGTTTTGAGAGTTTCTCTTAGATATTGAACGTTGATTTTTTTATCTGTGAAATTTTCCCCATAATAATTTTCGTAGTCTTGTTCAAAGAGTTGGTCAATTAGAGCAACCGCATCATTAGCATTACCTTGCTCTAAAGTTTGTTCGACGAGCGACCTGCTAATTTGTGAGGGAAAGATATTTGGGATATCTGCGGGTAAGGGATTTTCTGCGATCGGAGGGGGAGTGGGAGTTGGTGCGGGAATTGGCGCTGGTGCGGGGGCAGGAGTTGGAGTTGGGGCTGGTGTTGGTGCGGGCGCTGGAGTTGGTGCTGGTGCTGGTGTTGGTGCGGGTACTGGATTAACGGGAGGTGATTCTATTTGCGGCAGAGAGATTTGGGGAATATTTGCCAACCAATTAGTAGGGTTTTCAGGAGGTTGTTCTGGAGGAGGCGTCTCGGCGGGAGCGGGATTTAAGACTATGTATCCGTCGGGTTGTTCGGTGGAAGAAGCGCCAAGCTGCGGCGGGTTTTCGGGAGGGTTTTCTGAAGCTGGGATAAAGGTAAGATTGGGTGTTTCAACAACGGGCGGTATGTCGATCGATATTTGTCGATTATTTTCTAGCTGAAAGCCAACTCTGGTATTTCCAGTTTCAGGATTTAGCTCGAAAGAAGTTTCAGCACCCAATAAATCGCCAATTAAAAAAGCTAAATTTTGTTGGGGATTTTGGCTTTGGCTGACAGCGGGTGCGGGGACGGGTGCAGGTGCTGGTACGATCGCACTTACAGGCGCGGGTACGATCGCACTTGCAGGTGCTGGCTGAATTGGAGCTAAGGGCTGGGTTACGGAGGCAATAGGGGCTGTGGGCGCGGGATTTGGTGCGTTTGAAGGTTTGGGGGCGATCGTAGGTTGAGCGCCGAGGGAGGAGGTGATTTGGGAAACAGAGGGAAGGGTAGGCCTCGAAGCTAGGCGGGCAGCAGCGTTTGGGGTTGTGGGTGTTGAGGGCTGTGTGGGGCGCGCGCGGGGTGGCAGTACGAATGAATCGGGCAATTGAGGTAGTCGGAAGTCGATGGGAAAACCAGGTATCGGATCGGGTGTTGCCGAAGGTGCGATCGAAGTTTGGGGAATTGGGGCAGGTGGGATAAATATTTGGCGAATTGGGAAAGGTGCGATCGAGCTTTCGGGAGTTGGGGATGGTGCGCTCGAGCTTTCGGGTGTTGCCGAAGGTGCGAGGGGTAAACGCGGTGGGAGTTGCGGTGGGGGTGTGGGTGCGGGCGCTGGAGTCGGTGTTGGGGAAGGCGCTGGAGTAGCTGCGGCTGTGGGTGCGGGCGTTGGAGTAGCTGCGGCTGTGGGTGCAGGCGTTGGAGTAGCTGCGGCTGTGGGTGCGGGCGTGGGAGTAGCTGCGGCTGTGGGTGCGGGTGTTGGAGTAGCTGCGGGTGTCGGTGCGGGCGTTGGAGTAGCTGCGGGCGTTGGAGTCGCTGCTGGTGTGGGTGCAACTATTGGCGGCGGTACGGAAATAATTTGAATGCGATCGACATCCTGTCTGTGAGTATAGAGATATTCGCGATCGGGCAAAATTGTTTGAATAGGATTAGAATTTCCCCTAGTAATTGCACCCGCCGTTCCATTTATGGCAGAATCACCGACAATAAACGGCGTTAATCCTGCGCCTCCGTGGCGGATAATTATAGTACCGCCGCTGCTATCTCCAGCATTTCCAGCCGTAGAAATGCTAGCATTGATGCCGTTTCTGTCTGTGAAGGAATTGAGCGATCGAAAAAACATTCCCATCAGAATCTCCACATTTCCGCCGATACCGCTGCCCTGACTCTGAGCATCAATTTGACTCACAGTAATATTGCCAGAAGTGCTGCGATTATAAGCCGTGACATTCCCTGCATTCCCCTGCGCCGAAGAGTCAATTTTACCAACAGTAATACTTCCGGTAGCGTCGAGCAAGATACTGCCGCCATCACCAGCAGACGAGGTATTGATATCGCCGGCAGTAATATTAGTTCCAGCGCTCAAAGCGATATTGCCGCCATTGTTAGGAGAAGTCGCATCAAGATTTTTTGTTGTGATTTCTCCGTTCTCACTAAACAAAGAAATTCCGGCCGGTGAGATAATATTTTTGGCGGTAATATTATTCGTAGTAATAATGTTAATTGCAGCGGAACTTTCGTGGATATCATCTTGAATATTGACGCTGTTGAGGGGAGCAACACTGCCCACAGCACCACCAAAGTCCACACTTCCGGCATCGGGTTGAACAGTCAGACTGTAAGGCCCGTCAACAGTAGATTTAAAAGTAATATCGCCAGTCTCTAAAATTTTGACCGACAGGTTATCACCTAATGTTACCGGAGCGTTAAAAGTAATGTTATTGCGGTTAGTTTCGATCTTGCCACTGGCAGTAATAGAGTCATTTGCCTTGACATCAATATTGCCACCAGTCACAGTAATACTGGGAGCGAAAGTGCGGGAATTAATATCAGATGTCGAAACTGTTCCGCCAGCATTTATGGTGATTCCTCCGCCTTTACCATTGGCCGCAGCGGTAATAATTGGGCCTGCTGTTGTGTCGATATTACCGCCGCTTTGAATGCGAAGATTTCCGCTATTGGCATTGAACCCGCTTAATAATAGGGCGCTACCAATTCCTGCCGTACTGATGTTGGTTCCAGCTTCGAGGGAAATATTGCCGCCGTTGTTGCCGCCGATCGCATTGATGATTCCGGCGGTAGTGTCGATCGCCCCGCCGCTTTTAAACGTGATTGAGCCGCCGTCTTGATTGCCGATCGCCCGGATGTCGCTGGTAGTAATATTTCCCCCAGCATTTAGATTAACCTTGCCGCCTGTGTTAGTTTTAAGATCGGGAGATGAACCGTCATAACTTGTCAATAGCTGACCTGTATTGATATTTCCGTTGCTGTTAGTAAAGTTAAGATTTCCACCCTGTATTCCCGATACTAAAACATCGCCTATATTAATGTCACCGCTGGCAGTAGATAAAGTAACATTGCTACCGTTGCCGTTACTAGAAGTACCCGCGATCGCGGTTCCTGTTGTCGGTGTTATGATGCCACTTTTGGCTTGAATGGTAATATTTCCAGCAGCGCGATCGCCCGTGACATCGATCGTTCCGGTATTTATGGAACCGGCAGTGCTCGTAAGTGCGATCGGGCCACCGTTTTGATTCGCCGTTACAGTGAGATTGCCAGTCGTAATATTGCGATCGGCACTCAAAGTAATTGAACCACCATTTTGCGGTAAGAAAATCGTATCATTTCCTGAATCCTGAGAGCTGGTTGCATTTAATTTCCCTGTAGTGATGCTGCCATTCGTGCTAGTAAAATTAACAATCCCGCCTTGCAAGATACCGTAGTTTAATATGTCGCCTGTTTTAATACTTCCACTGGTAGAAATAGTAACCCTGCCACCATTACCGCCGTCTGAAGAATTATTGATGTCGCCAAGCTGGATATTGCCACTTACGCTCGTAATATTAATATCTGCACCATCGGCTGTAGATTCACCTATACTCTCTGCACCTATATAACTTACGTTAACGTTACCATTTGCCTGTAACGTTACAGAACCAGGAAAGCTGGATAAACCGCTATTTCCCGTGGTTATATGTACTCCGCTTGGAGGAAAAATAATAGCTCCCTGTTCGCTGATGATTGTAACATTACCACTACTGCCAGTAGGTACTGTATTAGGAACTCCTCCTGCAAAACTCTCTATGCAAAAACTAGGGGAGGTACAGTCTAAAGTGATATCGTTTTTTGCTTTGAGAGTAATATCACCCGCTCCACTTGACGCGAAAGAAGCTATACTTTCTCTAAGAGTAAAGCTGCCACCTGCATTAACAGTAATATCACCGCCCTTGCCATTCACAGCGGTGGCTATAGCACGAAGTGCTCCTGTTGAAATATTTCCTCCTGCAGTCAAAGATATAGAACCAGCATCGCCCCCAAAATTATCTGCGTTAATGTTTCCTGTTTGAATGTTGCCTGCAGCTTGCAAAGTTATAGGGCCAGTTTGACCAGTTCTTGGGAACAACTTCGGATCGGGAAACGTATCAATTTTTCCAACTACTTGAATGTTGCCACCCGATCGCAAAATTACCGATCGCGAACTGCCCAAGATAAATTCATCTGTACCGGGAGAAGCATTAGCAAAATTTGCATCTGGACTCGTAATTACGATATCTCCATTAAAAGTAATATTTCCTGTACCAGAAGTCGTATCTACCTTGATAGATGCACCCGTGTAACCCCCAGAAATATAATCACCATCTTGTATAAATGGAGGATCGTACAGGCTAATAAAATTCGCAGGTTTACCGGATAAATCAACAATCGATGTGTTATTTCCGCTCCTAAAGTGAGAATCTGTAGATATAATGCCATCACTCGCTAAAGTCAAATTTCCACCGCTGACAAATGGCGTTTGTGAAAGATGATTCAGCGCCAAAATATCGATACTTTGATTTCCCCGAATATACAGATTGCCGCCAGCATTCGCCACAAACGGATTTGCCACACTATCGCGCACCCGCACAGTATCGTCAGCCAGCAAATTCAAATCGCCCGTTGTACGCAACAGACTTTCAACTAATGTCAAATTGTGATTAGCTGACAGCGTTGCAGTCTCCGCAGTTACTTCTTTAGCAGTGACATCTCCATTCTCTACCTGCAAACCAGAACCAGTTAATTCTATTTGCCCTCCAGCATTGACTGTCACCCCCGTTGCACTTCCACCGCCACCAGTCAACAACTGCGGCAAAGATGCAACTGGCAACACCCAATTTTGAGGCAAACTCCCCGCGACAGATTGCGGTTGAATCTCCAAACTTAACAGATTTCCCGGTTGACTAATTCTGACTAAACTCTCACCCGGAACCGCCGCAACAGTAATATTTCCTCCCGGTGCAGAAACTTGTCCCGTACTCAAAACCGTGCCGCCCAATAAAGTTAAATTTTGCCCTTGTCCCACTGCCAAATTGCCTAAATTGATAATTCCCCCCGGCTGTGTATTTGTAAAAGCAAAAGTATTAGGATTTCCGACTAATTGAGTATAATTATTAGTACCAGCGGCACTAAACCAGTTATTGCCAAAACCGATGCCCGTCGCAGTAGTAGCAGTGAAAGCACTAGGCACGTTCAAACTAGAATTTGCACCGAAAACAATCCCCGCCGGATTCATTAAAAATAAATTGGAATTGCCGCCCGTTATTTGAATTAATCCGTTAATCAGCGAAGCATCGCCGCCGACAACTCGCCCTAAAATATTGCGGATATTAGGATTAGATATAAAATTGGCAGTTTGCCCTTGAGTTAAACCAAATTGCTGGAAACTGTGAAAGAGATTTGCACCGTCGCTTGATTGTTGGCCGCCGTTGATGTTGAATTGGTTGCCAGTGGGAGTAATTTGAGTATTCGTGCCGTCGGTTGCGGGGGTGATTTGGGCTGTGGCTGTTTGGGATGCGGGAAAAAGTCCTATTTCCCACATTGCTAAGGTGGTGAAGGAGAGGAATGTTAGGAAAAAGCGCGGTTTTTTGTGTGTGGATTTCATGGTGTTTTTAATATATGTTATGATGAGCGTCAATTCACCTACCAATAAATTACAATATCACAATCCCGTAGGGGCGGGTTCACCGAAATATATGACACCCAACGACGGATATTAAAAACCCGCCCCCACCCCACCCAAATATTAATAATTCATTGAATTTAACCCGGTGGCGGGGATGTTGTTTGGGGTAATTGGTTGGGTGCGGGCGGGTTTATTAAAATTGTTTTTGGGTGACAAAATCCCTGGCGAACCCGCCCCTACGAATTTTGGTTATTGCGATCGTAGATTCATCAACAATAGATTATAATATCACCATCCTGTAGGGGCGGGTTCACCGAAATATATGACACCCAACGACGAATCGTAAAAACCCGCCCCCACCCCACCGAAATATTAATAATTCATTGAATTTAATCATATAAATTGATGTTATTTGGTGTGGTTGGTTGGGTGGGGGCGGGTTTATTAAAATTGTTTGTGGGTGACAAAATCCCTGGCGAACCCGCCCCTACGAATTTTGGTTATTGCGAGCGTAGATTCATCAACAATAGATTATAATATCACAATCCTGTAGGGGCGGGTTCACCGAAATATATGACACCCAACGACGAATCGTAAAAACCCGCCCCCACCCCACCCAAATATTAATAATTCATTGAATTTAACCCGGTGGCGGGGATGTTATTTGGGGTAATTGGTTGGGTGCGGGCGGGTTTATAAACATTATTTGTGGGTGACAAAATCCCTGGCGAACCCGCCCCTACGAATTTTGGTTATTGCGATCGTACATTCATCTACCAATAAATTACAATATCACAATCCCGTAGGGGCGGGTTCACCGAAATATATGACACCCAACGACGGATATTAAAAACCCGCCCCCACCCCACCCAAATATTAATAATTCATTGAATTTAACCCGGTGGCGGGGATGTTGTTTGGGGTTATTGGTTGGGTGGGGGCGGGTTTATAAACATTATTTGTGGGTGACAAAATCCCTCGCGAACCCGCCCCTACGAATTTTGGTTTTTTGGGGTTATTGGTTGGGTGCGGGCGGGTTTATAAACATTATTTGTGGGTGACAAAATCCCTCGCGAACCCGCCCCTACGAATTTTGGTTATTGCGATCGTACATTCATCAAAAATTCACTATTTCCTCTGTTCCCTCCTTTGCAAATCTCGCAATTGCTTCTCTACCTTTTCCGCCATTGGCAAATCTCCCAAAGTTGTATATCCATCTTTTGCCATTCGCAAATATTTCATAGCTTCCAGATTATTTCTCATGGCTGAATGAACTTGTCCCAATCCGTATCGAGCGGCCGTCAACTCCTCAATATCGTCAGGTTTCGCCGTATTAATCACCTTGGAATAGTAGACTTCAGCCTGGGGAACCAGTTGTAGCTTTTCCAGATACAGATCGCCCAACGCTCGATTAATTGGCGGTGTTTCCACTCCTGCTTTTTGTATATTTTCTAAAATTTCTATGGCTTCGGCTATCAAGTTTGTGTTAAGATAAACGCTAGAAATTGCTAATTTTTTGGCGTTTTCGTTAGGTACTTGTTTGTCGATCGCCCCAACCGCATCCTTAACAGCCTCAACTTGCTTCTCATCCAGCAAGCTAAACTCTGTATCTCTTTCTCCCACGGCACTTTCAGAAGAAGCGCCCGTATTCGCCTCGACAATCAATCGGTACCTAACACCCGGTTTCAGCGCTGGTTCCCCCGGATAGACAGCCTCAGTACCGCTAACAGTCATTTCCCAGTTTAATTTCGCTCCATTTTCCCGGAGGCTCAACTTATAGCTAGTCGCACCAGCAACCGGATTCCACCGCAAAATTGGCTTACTGTCGAGCAATTTCGTGCGCCGCGGACTGATTATATAAGGAATTGGCGCGCTATTCCAAGCAATTTTACCGTCGCCGCGATCGGGACATTTAATCAAGTCGGTGCTACAATCAGATTTCGACTCTTCTTTGGCTAACAAACAGCTATTCAATTGATTTTCACCCGGTGCGATCGACTTAATTCCCAAATCTGCACATTGGATCGTCAGTTGGGCGTTTTGCGCTGTTCGCAGTGTGTCTCCCGGATAAAGCGGCGTACCGCTGGTAGGGCGGACAATTAGGCCGTTTTGGCGATCGATCGCAACTTCCCCGCTACTATGGATAATCAGTCCGTTGGAGATTCTGTTACTGGCTGCTAGTGCGGTAGTTGCGATCGAGCTTAAAGCTATAAAAACTGCAACCCTGATTTTCATTTGATATTTCCTTTTGCTTGTAAACGTTGCTGGGCAATTTGCAGGCATTCATCTTGTTTCGGTACGCGGTAATCTGAATATTTAAGCGCCTGATTCCAGGCTTCCAAGGCTGCTTGCGGCTTACCTTTGATTTCGAGAACCTCTGCTAAGAGACATTGAGCTTCTGGGCTGTCGCTTCTGAATCCGATTGCTATTCTTAAATCTGCTTCTGCGGCGTCATATTGCTTTTGTGCCAACCGCACCCAGCCGCGATTTTTGAAACAAGCGGCTTTTACTCCGTCATATTCAGTATGTTCTAAACAGCGAGCAATAAATTTTAAAGCTTCTTGAGGTTGATTGTTGAGAATCAGCGATCGAGATAATTGAGAATTCGCCTCAGCAGAACCCCGCCGCGCTGCCTCCTTCATTAATTTTTGCGCGTGCTCTTTTTCATTCAAGTCCTCATACAACACAGCTAAGTTATAATGAGGTGTGGCATAATTTAAATTTAGTAAAGTTGCTAATTGGTAGCATCTTTCAGCGATTAATAGTTGACCCTGACGGTGGCTGGTTTTTCCTATTTCATTCACAACGCGGCCAAGTATCGGGCCCATTAACATATAACTGATAGCCGTAATACCTAAACTTTTTGCCGCCCGCTGCATCCAATCAATTGGAAGAATTAACGATTGGTTATTTTGGCGATCGCCCCAAATATCTCCCGCCCGAATAACAGGGCGATCGCATGCCAACTCTAGCAATTTTAATCCCTCAAATGTGGGATGTTGACACAGCACCGGTATTCCGCTCGCGCCCGGAAATTGAGCTTCCCAGCGCAGCAAATCATCCTTAGCTTTTCGCACCGCCACAAACAGAGGTTCTTTGAGCGCCAAATATCTAAACAAAGACTTCACAAATTCGTGAGCGATTACATCTGGTAGCGGCGCACGCATCACAATTACTGACGGTAAAGGGATGCCCTCAGCGACTAAATCAGTTGCTATTCCCAGGCTCGAACACGAATTAAAAATTAGTAACTGCAAACCTTTAAAAATTGCTTGCTTCATGCCTCCTTTTAAAGGCTCTAAAGTAACGCTATCATTTTCATTGAGATACAGCATTCCGTTGGCGGCATTATCGTCGCAGTCGCTGTGTCCGGCATAAAAGAAAACTTGCCAGCCTTTTTCATCAAACAACTGGTCATGTAATTCTTGAATCGTCGGCTCTTTAATAAAATTTAATTCGCAGCGCTCGCCTAAATATTTTTTAATTTCTGTGGTATCTTTTTCAACATCAATTCCCTTGCTGTTCCCTGAAACACCTAAAACTCTTCCCTGGGAAGGTAGAGGCATTCCTCCTGCGGTTGCTTGTTGAGTAACTGTTCCATACTCTGAGGAACTTACGATTATTTCACAATTGTAATATATTTCGCGAAATTTCCACGCATCCCAAGGCAACTGCCAAATTTTAGAGTTATCGCACTCTAGGAAGATTTCCACGCATTCCGATCTATCTTTAATTTCGGTTCTGAGTTTGACCTCAATTTTTTTGAAAAAATCATCATTCTCAAGCCACTTGTTCATCTCTGCTTTCAAGCCTTGACATATAGCAGCAGGGTTGTCTTCAGAAATATTTGTTTTACCTGCGGGCTTGATTTTGATTCGAGAACTGCTTCTGCTAGATTTTACTCCACCGCAAATACTTGTCCATCTTCTTTGTAACTCCTCAACTAGGGGGGCTGGTGGCAAGCTGCCACAAAATTTATAGACGGTTTTTCCTTTTTTTTTCAACTCCGCTGTCACCAGAGGAAACCCCCCTGTTAGACTCCCAAACCCCAAAGCCAAGATGACAGTCCAGCTCATAAATTGGATGCGATTGCAGTTAATCAAAGTATCATACCACAAAAGTTTCTGTTATGCTTAAATCATCTAAAGTTACTCGAATACTAAAGCTCTCGTCTGGCTCTACGTGAAAATCGTTCAGCAAAATGCACAAGTTCTGAACTGTTGCTTCTACCTCGTGTAGATTTTCTCCGATGTCGGATATTAAGGAAAGTTTAATATTCGTTGGCAGGTAAGGTTCTCCAATCGCCGGATGCAGTTGGACGTGAACTCTGAGAGTGCGATCGTCCTCTTCGGCAACAGCAACCAACAAAGCAACACTCGTCCTTCCCAAACGCATTCCCAAGTCAATCAACTTAGCCCGCGTCACATCAGCTTCGGGAAACCTATTGATGCTGCTTTGGCGCCCCGGCCAGGTAGATTCTGTTCTCAAATTTCCACCTCCTCGGAATGCAAAATTGGGGTTTTCTTCAGGAAAAATTAGGTTTTCTAAATTTTCTTTACCTTTCTCAATTTTCTGCCAACCTGTTTCGGCAACATTCTTAAACCAATTGCCTAAATGAGATTTCACTGGGTTTTCAATTTCTGTAGGAGAAGTCTCCGGCTGCGGATTAAAGATTGATTCAACTGACTCCCAATCTGATGTAAATACATTCTCCAGCCACTGACGCAGATTGACTTGAGATTCAGATATATGTTCGAGGTGGAGCAATAAGTCATCCAGGGAATGCAACTCGCTCAATACTAATTCGCCCGTCCCCGCAGTTGGGGAAAACCCCAGTAATCTCGCTTCCTTTTCATCCTCCTCAATTTCTACTACCAGATAACCGATGCGCTCCTCCCTTGCTTCCGGGGGAATGTGACAATTATTGGATAGGTTGTGCGGCGAATTGATGCGATTAGTTTCTGCAGGTGTCGGCAAATTTATCAGCGGACGGCATTCTATTTTTCCTAAATTTTTGATATATAAATCAGCCACATTTTCCAACAAGCGAACAACTGGATTCCAGCTATCGCAATTAGTTAAATCTGTTTCAATATCTAAAAGCGTCAAGTAATCGCGGACGGCCAACACAGCCAAAGTGTTGAAATAAACTTGTTCTTTTTTGTGGGGGTGACGCTGTTCGGAAGCAAATTGCCGTGCTGAACGAATTGCCTTTTGGGTAATTGGCATTGGCAAGGATTGGTTTCCGATGCTGTTACTCTGTGCCATTGTTAACTCCTTTGATGATTAAAATTCGTAATTTTCGCGAAATCTTTGCAAGTGAGGGCGACATTGAACTCGGTGAAAGGCATACAGGGTAGGATACGAGCAGGAAAGTTCTGCTGCTAATACGGTGAAACTTTTGCCCGCTGATAAACCTTTTAATATAACTTGACAAGTTATATCGGGTCGCCCTCTAACGTGTTTACTCAACACCCCATCGGGATCGTTATCAATCCAGGCTTGAAGTTCTGTAAAAAGCTGAGCTGTTTCGAGAATGTGAGTTCGATCGCGATCGGGCAAATTTTCGATTCGATCGATCGGCGTTCCGTCTTCTGAAATTTGTTCTCGATCGTCTCTCCTGTTATTTTCTCTATCTACCCTCGAAGCCCAATTTTGCAGCCGTCGCTTGAAATAATACTTGAACCAAGTAATGACATTGCCGCGAGTGCGATCGTACTGAGTTCCCGTGCGGGATTCGCACAAATTGCTAGAGAAAAACTCCCACTGTTCTTGCAAAGCATCTTCATAGTAAGGTACATTTTCCTTCCTGATCAGGCCGGAGTTTTTCATCTTAGTCACAAGCTGGTTCAACAAACGGCTGCGCTTCAAACCGGGAGGATGCTGGCAAATTTGGGTGACAAGCCGATCGAGCTCTTGATATAGAAGTTGTCTGTGGGATAATTTCGATTCTCCCTCACCCTCAACAGCATCGGTTTGGTTCTCAGATAATTTCGATTCTCCCTCACCCTCAACAGCATCGGTTTGGTTCTCGGATGGGCGGTCTTCCCCCTCGGAGGGGATGTACTCATCATTCATAGTTCAGTGCGGCCGCAACTTTGTTCCTACATTTACTTATCAGGGTAAGTTGCAGGAATTTATGCGAAATTCTGAAAGTTTTTTTCAGCGGATGGTTGAAACTCTTGCTGTGCGGTGGATTGGGTCGTTCAATTAGATGTGAATTTTTGTTAACACGCATCAAAACCTGCATAAACCGGGTTTTTGCGATTTATGCAGGTTGGTAACGAAGTATTCTGCGAAAAACCCGGTTTCTGACCACCCGTGCGTAACATCGATCGCCCTTAAATCCCGAAAACACCCGTTGTTCCGTACTTTCACCCAGTGTTTGCCAAACTCGACAAAAAAAACTTGAGAGTTTTGCATAAAACTACCGAGCTCACCCTGATAAGTAAATAGGAAGAACAAAAAGGCTTTAGGGGCGATCGCCCTTAAATCCCCAAAACAACCGTTGTTCCGTACTTCCACGCAGTCTTTGCCAAACTCGACCAAAAAAACTGGAGAGTTTTGCATAAAACTACCGAGATCACCCCGATAAGTAAATAGGAAGAACAAAAAGGCTTGAGGGGCGATCGATCTTTGGTGTTAACAACCAGATCGATCGGGCAATCCGATTATCTCGCAATCCCGAACTCCGGCAAGGGTTGAAACCCCTGCCTCAAAGCGAAAGTCGTCTGAAGACGACTGAAGAATTTACCAGTCCTCTTTGAGAGGACTTGTGCTATGAGGCGGGGAATTCATTCCCTGCCGGAATGTGGGGAAGCGCGTTATTCGATCGCCCTGAAATCCCGAAAACACCCGTTGTTCCGTACTTTCACCAGTGTTTGCAAAACTTTACAAAAAAAATCGTAGAGTTTTGCATAAAACCACTGAGCTCACCCTGATAAATAAACAGAAGGGAAATTACGAAGTTCATCGCACTTGTTGAGAGTTATTCAAAAGTGCGATCGCCCGTAACTTCCCGATCGCACATCGCACTTCGCGAGACTTCAGTTTGGGTAAATGACGGATATACGACAGCTAGAGAGTACGAAAGTGCAGAAGTGCAGAAGTGCGATCGGGCTTGTCGATAGAGTCGCTTTGTCAATTTTTAGAACACATTGTATCTACCACGCGAGGACAAAAATCATGGCTACTAATTTTAACTTTGAGTTCGATAAAGTTTACGACCAACTGGTTAAAGAAGGTGGAAATAGTCAAGTTGTTTATATCAATGGAATGTTCACACCGTCAACAGAGTTTGACATTCAAAAAGATCATCTTGACGAGCTTTTCAATTTAAAAGGCAATGAAATTATTACAGGAGGGTACAAAGGTTCACTTTTGTACACCCCTTATTACAATAAGTCTGATTATACTGGCAACCTGGTTGAAACGGTTGTCATACAGCTTGCCAAAGGACTTTTTGAAGCAGCTACATCAGTATTTCTCGATCAGATAGCAGGGCAGATTTCAATTACTTCAATGTTTCAGTTTTCCCAAAATATATCAAGTCAAAAGTTAAAGGACATGATAGACGATGTTTTTGGAGACTTATTTCAAAGTATTATTACTGGAGAGCCTGAAGGAAATTTAGGTACTTTTTCAGATAGTTTGGATTTGATAAAACTGTTTTTTGAAGATCCTGTTCATGCCTTAAGTAGCGGTGAGTTTTTAAGTGAAGCAGCTTTGTTTCTTACAAATTTTATTCCGACACCTTGGGATGCTGTTTATGATGGTGTAATTGGGACTTTGCCTGATGATTTTAAAGAGTCATTAGCTCAATACTGGTATAAATACCCAGATAAAAGTCAAGCTTTAAATGGTGAATGGACAACAAAAGCTAGTGATTGGCTGAATCTGCCAAATTCTAATAACTCTTTGATTTTGATAGGTTACTCTCAAGGCAACTTTTTTCTGGAAGATGGTTTAATTGAGATCGGCTCTCAGATTGATCCATCTCGCGTTAGAACTTTAGCATTTGGCTCTCCAACAAGTTACTTTCAAGCAAAACAAGTAGTTGATATTTACGGCAAGAATCTTTTCAATCCGTTAGATCCTGTAGCCAAGCTGCAATTTAATTCAGACGATTTGTTGACGAAAGTTTCAAATATATTTCAGATGTTGCAAGGGATTGTTCAAGGGAACATAGGTCAACATGATTTCAACAATTATGTACAACGGGATGATCTTAAAGACAGTCTCAAAGAGTTCTTCTACGACTTGCATCCCAAAGGGTACTATTTTCCTAGTAAAGACACATTAATGCGCCCAGGCACAGAAAATGATGACTGGATTAAAGGAAATGGCGACATTCAAGGAGGAGAACGCAACGATGTTCTACAAGGTGAAAATGGCAGCGACACCTTAACAGGTGGTTCTGGCTTCGACTTTTTAGACGGGGGAACAGGAACAGGAAGTGATATTGCTAGTTACTCCGGCAGCCCAATTGGAATTAAAGTTTGGACTGATAAAGTTGATGACAAATTTGATGTTTACAAAGTTGAAGATGGCTTTGTTGTAAAAGGCGAAAAAACAGTAGACACTCTTGGAAATATCGAAATCATCAGTGGCTCAGATTTTGCTGATGAAATGACTGGCGGTGACTACAGCGATATCTTCTACGGCCAAGGCGGAAACGACCTTTTTTGGGGACAAAAAGGAGACGATACATTCTACGGTGGCAGTGATAATGACACAGCTTACGGCGGCGATGACAATGATGACCTTCGAGGTGATGAAGGAAGCGACGATTTAAGAGGAGAAAACGGCAACGACTCTCTCTACGGCGGTCAAGATAACGACTTCCTCTACGGTGGCGATGGTGAAGACGAACTTCGCGGCGAACAAGGTTCTGATGAACTCCGAGGAGAAAATGGTAATGACACCCTCTACGGTGGCACCGAAAATGATTCTTTGTACGGCGGCCAAGGTGAAGACAAACTCTACGGCGAAGAAGGAGACGATGATTTAAAAGGAGAAGAAAACAACGATTCTCTTTACGGCGGAACTGGCAAAGATACCCTGAATGGCGGTACTGGAAATGACGACTTGCGAGGCGAACAAGGCGATGATTTGCTAAAAGGAGAAGCCGGAAACGACACTTTATATGGTGGCGAAGACCAAGACCAACTTTATGGTGGATTAAATGCCGACTTACTCTACGGCCAAGCTGGCAACGACCAACTTTTTGGTGAAGATGGCGACGACATTCTCGACGGTGGTAGCGACAACGATATCCTCATTGGAGGCAGCGGCGATGACAAACTCTACGGCCAAACTGGCAACGACATCATCCAAGGAAACACGGGCGAAGACTACGCCGAAGGTGGCAGCGGCCGCGACTTCATCCCAGGCAACGAAGGCAACGACATCCTCTACGGACAAGACGGCAGCGACACCGTAGAAGGCAACGCCGACGACGATTTCATCGATGGTGGCAGCGGCCAAGACTCGCTTCTGGGCAATACCGGTGATGACATCATTTACGGACAAGCCGGCAACGATGTCATCCAAGGCAACGAAAATAATGACTGGCTAGAAGGTGGCGACGGCCAAGACATCATTGATGGCGGGGCCGACGACGATGATATTTACGGACAAGCTGGCGAAGACAATCTTTTCGGCAGTCAAGGCCAAGACTACATCGATGGTGGTGACGGCAAAGATACCCTATTTGGCGGCTTCGATGACGACGTACTTCTAGGCCAAGCAGGCGATGACACTCTCAACGGCAACGCTGGCAACGACGAATTATTTGGCGGTACTGGCAATGACTCGTTAATCGGAGAAATCGGCGATGATTTAATTGACGGCGGAGAAGGAGTCGATCTCGTTAATTACATCAATTCTCCCAGTGGCGTTATCGTTAATATTGACGAAAATAGCGACTACGACAACAACACCAACCAACGTTTCAAAGAATTCGTCACCGCAGTTAATCCCAGCGAATACTACACCGAACTCGAACGGGATTTTGAAATTGCGGCTGGTACGGGTAAAGACGGTTTTGGCACTACCGATGCTTTGAGAAACTTAGAAGACATCATCGGTACTCGCTTTGAAGACATCCTAATTGGCAACGAAAAAGATAACCGAATTTGGGCATTAGAAGGCAACGATTTATTAATTGGCAATGCCGGCAATGACTCATTTTACGGCGGAGAAGGAATCGACATTCTCAGCTACCGCCGCGACCCCAACGGCGTTACTGTGAATTTACAAACAGGCGATGCTACCGACGGTTGGGGAAATCAAGACAAAATTGCCGACATTGAAAACGTCGCCGGTTCTCGGCATGACGATAATATTACCGGCGACGATACCGTTAACGTTATCACTGGCGATGCTGGGAACGATCGCATTTACGGACTCGGTGGCCACGACCAACTCTACGGCGAATTCGGCAACGACCTAATCTACGGAGGCGAAGGCGGCGACAGCATCTACGGAAATCAAGACCGAGACACCCTATACGGTGAAGTCGGTCAAGACTACATCCGAGGCGGTGATGCCGACGACTTAATCTACGCCGGTAGCGATGACGACACCGTTGCAGGAGACGCTGGCTACGGCAACGACACCATTTTCGGCGAAACAGGCAAAGACTTACTCTACGGTGGCGCTGGCGACGACTTTGTGTACGGCGGCGAAGACAAAGACACCATCTACGGCGAAGGCGAAAACGACAAACTCTACGGAGAAGGAGACACCGACCTAATCTACGGTGGCACCGGCGACGACGAACTCTCCGGCGGCGACGACCAAGACACCCTCATCGGCGAAGCCGGCAACGACACTCTCGCAGGCGATGCAGGCGACGACACCCTAGACGCCGGAACAGGCAACGACTATCTCTACGGCGGTACCGGCAAAGACACCCTAAATGCCGGCCTCGGCAACGACCAACTTTACGGGGGCGGCGATGCCGACATCCTCCTCGGCAAAGAAGGCGACGACTACCTCTACGGCGAAGCGGGCGACGACACCCTCGATGCAGCAGAAGGCAACGACAACCTCTACGGCGGCGACGGCAAAGACATTCTCGATGCTGGAATCGGCAACGACCAACTTTGGGGTGGTCAAGACGATGACACTTTATCAGCCCAAGCTGGCGATGACTACCTGTTTGGGGAAAACGGCGATGACATCCTCGATGCCGCCGAAGGCAACGATTCCCTCTACGGCGGCGACGGCAAAGACATTCTCGATGCTGGAATTGGCAACGACTATCTCTGGGGTGGTCAAGACGACGATACTTTATCAGCCCAAGCTGGCGATGACTACTTGTTTGGGGAAACTGGCGATGACATCCTCGATGCTGGCGAAGGTAAGGATTCCCTCTACGGTGGAGACGGCAAAGACATTCTCGATGCCGGAATCGGCAACGACTATCTCTGGGGTGGTCAAGACGATGACACGTTATTAGCCCAAGCTGGCGATGACTACCTCTACGGCGAAAACGGCGATGACATCCTCAATGCTGGCGAAGGCAACGATTCCCTCTACGGCGAAAACGGGAAAGACATTTTAGATGCCGGAAGTGGCAATGACTATCTGTGGGGAGGTCAAGGCGATGACACTTTATCAGCCAAAGCCGGCGATGACAAATTGTTTGGGGAATCTGGCAATGACATCCTTGATGCAGCAGAAGGCAACGATTCCCTTTACGGTGGCGACGGCAAAGACACCCTGTTCGGCGAAGCTGGCAACGATTTATTAGAAGGCGGTTTCGGCGACGACTCACTCTTAGCAGGCGACGGTAACGATACCCTTCTCGGTCAAGCTGACAGCGACACTCTGTACGGCTTCGGTGGCGATGACATCCTGGAAGGCAACTCAGGAAAAGACCGACTTTTTGGGGAACTCGGCAACGATACTCTCAATGGCGGTACTGAAAATGACACCCTCGAAGGCGGTGACGGTAACGACATCCTCGACGGTGGTGATAATAACGACAGTTTGTTCGGACAAGTCGGTGATGATACGGTTATCGGCAACAGTGGCGATGACATTGTTGACGGCGGTTCCGGCAATGATTTGCTTCAGGGTAATCAAGGGCGCGATCGAATTTTCGGTCAATCCGGCCTCGACACCCTGTTCGGTGGCGACGATAGCGACACTCTGTGGGGAGGCGATGACAGCGACAACTTGCTGGGAGAATCCGGCAGCGATACCCTGTTCGGCGGTTTCGGCAACGACCAACTCGACGGCGGCGAAAATAATGACAGCCTCTACGGGGAAGGTGGCGATGATACCTTAGCTGGCGGAACAGGCGAGGATTTCGTAGATGGCGGCACCGAAAACGACACTCTCTCCGGCAATGACGGCCGTGACAAATTATACGGCCGCCAAGGCAATGACTTCTTAGAAGGCAATGCCGATAACGACCAACTGTGGGGTGGCGATAACGAGGATACGCTGTTAGGACAAACCGGAGACGACATTCTGCGGGGTGAATCGGGCAATGACAGCCTTGATGGTGGCGAAGGGGCCGATCGACTTTTCGGTCAAATCGGCAAAGATACCCTCTCCGGTAACATTGGCGACGACTACTTAGAAGGTGGCGGAGACGATGATAGCTTAACTGGAGGCGAAGGAGTCGATCGAATTTTCGGCAATGACGGCAATGACTTCGCCGACGGCAACAGCGGCGACGACTACATCGACGGCGGGGCGAACAACGATACTTTAGCAGGGGGAGAAGGGCGCGATCGAATTTTAGGTCAATCCGGCAACGACAGCCTCGAAGGCAACGACGACAACGACTTCCTCGATAGCGGAACCGGAAATGACACCCTGTGGGGCAACGACGGCGAGGACGAACTCTACGGCCGAGAAGACCAAGATTTCATTGATGGCGGCCGCGGCAGCGACCAAATCTACGGCGGAGATGCAGCCGACACCCTCCTCGGACAAACCGGAGAGGATAACATCGACGGTGGTTCCGGCGCAGACTCGATTCTCGGCAACGACGGCAACGACAACATTTGGGCTCAAGCCGGCAACGACTTCATCAACGCCAACGCCGGCAACGACAACATTTGGGGCGACGAAGACGACGACCTGATTTTTGGAGAAGCAGGCGAAGACAAAATCGACGGCGGTTCCGGCTACGACACCATCGACGGCGGCGCAGGCAACGACGAACTGTTCGGCGGTACCGGCAACGACCAATTATTAGGAGGTGCCGGCAACGACAAAATTGACGGCAGTATCGACGACGACAAACTGTTCGGAGGTAGCGGCAACGACTTGATGTTTGGCAGTCAGGGGCAAGACACGATGTTGGGCGAAGTTGGGGAAGACACCCTCTACGGCGGCGACGAAACTGACCTAATGGACGGCGGCGCCAGTAACGACTTGGTTGTAGGCGACTCCGGCGACGACATCCTCACCGGCGATTCCGGCGACGACACCCTGGCTGGCGGCAGCGGCAACGACTTGATGGGAGGAGGTAACGGCGACGACTTGCTGTTCGGCGAATGCGACGACGACACGATGCTGGGAGGTGCCGGTAAGGACTCTCTCGACGGCGGTTGCGGCAACGACTTGCTAACCGGGGAAGCCGGCAGCGACAACCTTTTGGGCAACGAAGGGGATGACAGTCTCGACGGTGGCAGCAGCAATGACACCCTCGATGGCGGTAATGGCAACGACTTCTTAAATGGTGGCAGCGGCAACGACAGCCTTAACGGTAACGATGGCGATGACAGCGTTTACGGTGGCGAAGGTAACAACGTACTCAAGGGCGGGAACGGCCAAGATTCGCTGATTGGAGGCAGTAGTTCCGAAATATTTGTGCTATCACCAAGTTCGGGACTTGAT
This sequence comes from Microcoleus sp. D3_18a_C4, assembly GCF_036702415.1. Taxonomy (NCBI): domain Bacteria; kingdom Bacillati; phylum Cyanobacteriota; class Cyanophyceae; order Oscillatoriales; family Microcoleaceae; genus Microcoleus; species Microcoleus sp. D3_18a_C4. Next base: position 32,915 of record NZ_JAUBTI010000055.1, read on the forward strand.
AACATTTTCTACTTCCAGGGCGATCGCGATTACTTCGGACTAACACAAGACCTCACTTTTGACCAATTGCAAATCGTTCAAGGCGGCGAAAATTATACTAACGATGCTTTGATTAGCGTCGCAGGCACCGGCGAACACTTAGCTTGGGTGAAAGATACTCAATTTAGTGCGATCGACCGTTCTCGCTTTGTACCCTTGAGCCCCGGAACCCCGCTACCTGGAGTTTTCAATACTCCCTCGGATATCGATCTTTTAACCGGCGAACCTGTTGATAGTAACGATGTTCTAAGTGCGATCGATAGCAGTTCTGATACTAGCTTGTCCAGCACGACTACCGCATTAATTAGTCAGCCAAACAGCACGACTACTGCACCTATTAGCCAGTCAAACAGCACGATTACTGAATCAATTAGCCAGTCAAATAGCACGACTACTACTCTAGAAAGTGCCAGCCAGCCACTGGTGACAACAGCTACTAATCCAGCTATTTCAACACCAACTGCTGCCACATCTACCACCGATGACATCTTGCTAAATGGCGGTGAAATTCCAACCCTGAATAGCTTTAGTGGCATCGATGATGACATTCTCATCTACGACTCTAACAGCTTGTTAACATCTCTAACCAGCGCTCAAACTCAGCCAATTATTCCTTTGCAAGCGGCGAGTGTTGGTAGTGCGATCGCTCCTACTGCTAATCCTTCTGGTAAGGAAGCTGACCTCTTACTCAATGCGAATCCGAGTCCTATTCAGCTACCAACAAGTAGCGATTTAAGTGGCACTTCTACCTTGTAGTAATTGTAGGTTTGCTTGAGGGCGATCGAATAGATAAAAACCCGGTTTCTTCAAGAAACCGGGTTTTTGGCAGCTTTTGCGGTTTGTAATACCAAATCCGGGTTATATCGTTGACCGTTGCATGGTCATGATTTAACCGCAGAGAACACAGAGGACACAGAGGGAGAGAAGAGAGATATGAATAATTATGCTACGGGATTTGATATTAGCTATTGTTGCGATCGAGCCTTACGATCGCGTGAGCTTTGCTGTCTTTGGATCGTATCGGAATCGATCGAGGGTTCCTTCTTTGATTTTTTCGATCGCCTCTTCAATCACCTCTAGCGGCACAAGGAACCACTCCCTTGGTTTCACGGTTGTGCCGAAGCGATCCGGCAATTCCAACTCCAATCGAGCACTGCTGAAAAACTTTTGAAGTAGTGCCTCAAGTCGCTTCCGGTTCATATTTGCCAGTTTGAATTTTGCGACGATTTCCACATCTGCTAGCAGATAGGTGGGGTCTTTCTTGGCGTTGGCAATTCGGCTTTTTACGTCTCCTCCGGTGACACCAATCTTGTGAATGACAGACCGATTCTCAGCAATGAAGGGATGATCCGATTGGCTCCTGAGCACGTAAATGTACCCAGTTGGTAAGTCGTCTGCTGCTTCAATGTGAGAAAACAGGGGGCCGAAATCTGGGGTGGTGATGCGGCGGCTGGCCTTGTCTTTATTTAAAGCACGCTGGAGCGATCGCAACAGCAAATCGCTCTCGGTGGCATTGTCATAAACCACCCTCAGCCGGCAGTCCGATCGCCCATAGTCACTGACAAACGGCTCACCCATATCGACCACCATCACCTTCTGCCCATCAAGGATGAACAAATCACCTTCCTTTACGGCCGCATAGTCCTGGTATTTGATGGTTTGCCGTTCCCCCGACTGCAATTGCCGTTGCACTTTGTCAAAGATGGGTTTGAATTCATCAAAGTCCTGGCAGGGAGTACGTTGGGCGATTTCCTCCGCTGCTTTGATTTCGCTGCGCGATCGCACATGAGTAAGCTGGGTAACGTCGTTCTCTGAGGCTGCATCGACTCCAAGGGAGGCCAGCAGTGCTTCATCTGTGAGATCGCTTTCTGCGATCGGGCTGGCATCAGTCTCAGCATCTAACAGTCCGCGTGAGTCTAGCGGTTCCAAGACTGCACGACATTCCTCCGATTCTCGCAGGCGATCGAGCCGTACTGCATAAAGCCGCTCGAAGATATCCCGATCTTCCCCATGCTGGGGCAGTCTGCCATATTCTTCCACAAACCGCTCGATCTCCTCAAAGCCTGCGATGATCCGCTCTTCTCTGGCAGAACGCTGGCCGGAGGGTTCGGGGGTCATGTCCATGCCCAATTCACCGAGCAATTCCAAATCATCATCGGTGGTGTACTTAGGCATTAGTTTCCTCCTTTACTTTGCGTTGCAGGAAGGCAACTCCTTCTGCCATCCGTTTTTCCCAGGGATCGACTGCTGTGAGAGAGGGCAACCTGCCCTTTTCTTGCTTGAACCGCAGCGCCCGTTTGGCTAATTCCCGCGCTTCTTCCACGCTAAGGGTTACTCGCTTAGCCGCAATGACTTCTGCCACCTGCTTGAGCCGTTCTTCGCTCATGGACTTAGCCAGGATGGCGTAGGCTTCGCCAAAGGGATTGATGCGATCGATCAGATCCATATCGAGGTCTGTTACCGATAGGGCGAACTTCCTCACCCCATCGAGGAGTGAGGTGTTTTTCGCTGCTTCCCCACCACCAGGATTTGTGGCGTACTGCCCACCACTTTCGTTCATGGTTTTTTTAGCTTGTTGGACGAGGGTTAGGGCGGCGATCGCGTGTTGGCGGACGGCTTCTCGATCTTCCGCTTCTAGATTTGGGAACTTCTCTTTGACGATTTTGCCCATGCGAACTTGGGTTAGTTCTTCTGGCACCAGTTCTTCATCAAATAGGCCACGCTCGATCGCGGGCTTATCTTGGACAAATGCCGTCACCAGTTCGGTCAAGTCTTCGCGGCAGATGCGTTCGGCTTCCGGGCTCTTGGGTTCGGCTAATCCCTTAATTTCCATTTGAATCAGGCCTCTCTCTGGATTGATGCCCACGTTGCACTTGCCAGGATTGTACCCATCTTCCCCGTAGTCGAAGCCCGGTGTTGGTTGATTGTCGGGGCGCTTGGGTTTGAACTCGAAGCGCGGCGCGAGCACTTGCTCCATCAGTAGGCTGGCCGCAATGGCTTTGAGCGTGTCGTTCACTGCCTCGGTGACGGCAGATTCGGCGGCATCCGGCTCGGCAATCAGGTTGGTGAACCGAGCGCGGGTTTTGCCTGGTGCATCGCGGGTGGCACGACCGATAATCTGAATAATCTCTGTCAAACTGGAGCGGTAGCCGATCGTCAGGGCGTGCTCGCACCAGATCCAATCGAAGCCCTCTTTCGCCATGCCGAGGGCGATGATGATGTCCACACGATCGCGATTGTTCTTCTGGGTGGGGTCTTTTAGGGCGGTGGCGACTTTATCCCGTTTGGTGGGGTCGTCGTCTACGAGATCGGCAATCTTGAGAATAGTTCCGTCGGCGGTTTTCACGAGTTGAAACCCCGTCTTGGGATCTGTGCCTTGCCATTCGCCCAGTTCCTCGATGATGTGCTCCACCTCGCGGATCTTGTCCTTGGTGCTTTCGCGGGAGTTGACGTTGGGAATGTGCAGGATGGTTTTCTCTTTGGGGTTTAGCACCTGCACGATCTCGTCGGTGTAGCTACCCGCGTAGAAGTAGTAGCCGATGTCGAGTTGCTTCAAGTATTGGTAGCCGTTGAGCTGTTCGTAGTAGGTGTAGGTGACGGTATCGAATCGCGATTCGTCTTCCGGGTGCAACACAGCTTCGGCATCGCCGCGAAAGTAGGAGCCGGTCATGGCTATGATGTGGGTTTTGTCGCGGGCCATGAGTTGGCGGACACGATCGCCCAGTTTGTTGTCTGGGTTGGACGAAACATGATGAAATTCGTCTATGGCGATCAGGCGATCGTCTAAGACTTCGATACCGAATTTGTCCACGGCAAAGCGGAATGTGGCGTGAGTGCAGACCAGAATCTTGGCACCGCTGGCTAGAAACTTCTGCAGCGCGCCCACTTTGCCGCCGTCGTTTCCCGGTGCGTCGCAGAGATTCCACTTGGGTTCAACTTGCCAATCGGCCCAAAAGCCAAACTGACTCAGCGGCTCATCGTGGAAGCTGGAGCCGATCGCCTTTTCTGGCACGACGATGATAGCTTGTTTGAGGTTCTGGTTCTCTAGTTTGTCCAGGGCGATGAACATCAATGCCCGACTTTTGCCGGAGGCGGGGGGCGATTTGATCAGGAGGTATTGTTCGCCGCGCTTTTGGTAGGCGCGTTCTTGCATCGGGCGCATACCGAGGGCGTTGGGGCGGGTGGAGGTGCCATCCTGGGCGTAGGTGACGGAAACTGAGGGAATCGCGATCGGTTTGCTCATGGGTGGTAAACTTTGGTTTTGCGATTGACAGGCTGTTCGGTAGCACTTATCGGACATTCATTTTGGTAAGTCAAAGTCTACTGATTAAATCGCCACGCCGAAAGGTTGCAGATAGCTGCTGTAAGGAAATCTCTTGTTCCCCATAAAGATCTTGCAGCGCACGTTGAATATCCTGTACTGAGGCATCGAAATAGGCTTCGCTATTTTGTTCAATCAGATGCTGTGCAGATTTAAAATTCTGATGGCTAATGTCTTTCATCTGAATATTCAAATCAGCAAGAAGCTTGCGTCCCATCTGCATGGCAATAAAGCATGAAGCATAGCGAACAACATCTGGATCGGCAGGATTTGGTCTTTTGCGACGATTTTCTGCAATTCTGTAAAGCTGAACGGCAATTACAACTTGCGAGCCGCTCAATTGGTCGGTGAAGATTGCGTCATAAAGTTTTCCGAAATGCTCGCGCGAGAAGAATTTTGCTTGATGAGGCTTTTCTCGCCAAACAGATAGTATGGCTTCAGCAGCTACTCCTGAAGTAATATCTATCGGACGGGTACTAGAATCAGATCGCTTCCGGCGGTAATTGAATCCTAATTGCTTAATATCTATTTCCAGTCTTTGCTGGAGTTCGTCATTAGCGCGTAAATCTTTAAGATCTACTGGATTTTGACTATTAGTAGCATAAGTGATTCTTTGAACTAAACTTTCGTTTTCATGAGGTAATTGATAAAGTCGAAGCAGAACATAAGCTTGGGCATTTTCATGAAGCAAATTGTTGTCACGCAAAGTTTTGAATATGGTCAGACAGGTTTGGCCTCCATTGATAATTTGTAAATTTTCGACACGCACCTGATAATTACCATCTTGCAAAGCGTTGTACGAAAAGTTTTCACAAGTTAGGGTTATCCCATTATTGTAAAAGTAGAAATTGTTCTTCTCATCGCTGGTTAAAGTGTTTCTAATAGCCTCATTGACGCGATTACCTTGCAAGCCTAAGTAACGACGAATATTCCGCTCTAATAATCGTTCACCATGTCGTTCAATTAGTGCTGCGATTTCGGTGACGGAAATTCTGCCAACTAATACTCGGCTAAATTCCATATCTTCAACGATCGCCTTGCCACTTAGTTGCAAAGAATCTTTTACGGGTTTGGAAGCTTGCAGAATTTTGACCAAGCGTTCGTGATTAATATGCTCCCACGTAACTTGACTGCCGAAGCCAGTGCGTTCAATAGCTTCCTGTGCAGACGCATTCCAATTTAGGCCATTGTTACAGGCTAATGCCCGAACCTGTGGGATGTAACCATCCCGAATCAAACTACGAGCTTCTTCGACTTTTGCGAGCAGTCGTTGATTAATATGTTCTAGTCTAGCTGCTGGATTAAATAAGTATTGAATTGCGTTGATTAAACTTTCAATGCCTTCTTGGGGAAAGTTAGAATCTCCTGCTAGCTTGTTTTTGTATTTTGCTTGAAACAAGCTAACTGTAAATTCACCATCATACTCTTCGGAAATGTGCATGGCATCTACGCCAAAGTCACCAGATCCTTCGGTCAGGCACTCGAAAGCGTCGTCATCTTCTAAATCCAAGATGGTTCTAACACATAGGTATACAAATGCGAGGGACTTGATTTTACCTTCATCTTGGATGTGCAATTCTTCGGCGGACTTTTGACGAATATCGTTAACGACTGATGCTAATCGTTGGTCAATGATAGATGCATTAATGTCCATGTACTTATTTACTTAGTATGTTCTCAAGAATTCGCTTCATTCAGTCTAGGCGGGAATATGGTCGGCTTGATTATGAGATAGTTGAGAATTTTTAATTCTTTTGCTGAAGCCAGTTAGTTAAATCGACGATATTCGTAAAACCCTTCAAGTCTAGATTGCACAGCCTCTGCATATTCTTGCAGGGCTACTGGGTGAAATTCATATTTCATTGCTTTGAGAGTTGCCGTATTTGGGCTAAGGCAATATCTCCGGGAATGGTTTGAACTGCGCCGCTATCAATTTCCGCAATGCGTTCTTGAGCTTTCTGCACGCCTTCTAATAAAATATCTCGATCGATTTGTCTTTCCATGCTCTCCACAATTTTGTCAATGAGGATAGCCTTGGCTGCATCTGGTAATGCAGTGGCTTCTGAAATGAGTTGGTCTAGGGTTAGCATTGGCTTGTTTGGCTATAAGGGGCTAGTCTGATTTTAACATTCTGTATTTAACGGGTCATTTTGGTAGCTCGTAGGCGCAAGCCGGGGCGCAGCCATCGCGATTCTCCTCATTTACCTCCTTTAGGTTTGGCGGATTTTTTTGGCAGTGCTGGCTGACTGGTCATCTTTGTATACAATTCAAACAGTTTTTCGAGGCGTTCGGTGTCGTTTTTGAAGCGGCGACCGATGTAGATTCGTTCCAGGATTTCGTCATTACGATCGTGCAGCGACTTCTTTGGAGTAGCGTGGTCTGCGCGGAGGTTGGGGGGCATGGTTTCGGGGTGACTCCCATTTGCTTTTAAGCACTTAAATCCTTCATTCATAAGGGTTTTAAGCTTTGGAGCTTCGTCATGTGGATTTGCATTTAAGCATTTTTACGCCCAAAAAGGGAGGTAACGACTCTGCTCTAGCTAAGCTAACCATTAGAATCAATATCGCCCATGACAGCAAGCGCTAACTTAAACTTAAGTTCTTCACTGAAATCTTCCTCGAAAATAAGAGACTCAATCAGTTCACATAGAAACTCTTTAGAAATTTTACCTTCTGCTATCCAGACGGCGATATTTTCCATTTCTAGTACAAATTTTATTACTAAAAAATCATACCCGTTGAGCTTGAGGAAATAAGCTCCCAATGCAATACTAGAGCGTTTATTTCCGTCATTAAAAGCATGAAAATTGTTGACAGCAAAAACTAGGTGAGTTAATTTGTGGTGAATCTCAGGATAATAGAGATCGTTTTGAATATGTTCTAAGCTAATCCGCATTTAAATTGCATAGTAAAATAAATTTTTCCTCTTGTGGGGTGGGCATCCTGCCCGCCCTCACCATACAAATTAAATGCACAACAGCTTAATGCGCTCTCTAGTAGACTCGGATTATTAGAACCCGGAAATCCGCCTGAGTTTTCGATAATCCAATCATGCAGCTCGATCGCATAGTGAATGTCAAAGTAAAAAAAATCTGCTGCCATAACTTACCGATCCTTCAATCGCTTAAATACAGCCAAAAGAGCCGGATCGGAAAGTTGCTCTTCTAAAGAACGGCTGGTTTCTCCTAAAAATTTATCAAAGTCGCTCTCTGGAACACTTTGGATATACGCTTCTAATTTTTGATGCAGAGCATCCCGAAACCCTAAATCACGACTGGCCATTTTGATGCGGGCATCTTCAATAATGGGTTTTAGGTAGGGGTTTTCCTCTGCCGCTTCCAATAGCGAATCAACCTCTTTTTGTTTCAGCTTTCGTCCCACCTTTTCTGACTCGGCTTTCAATTCTGCTGCCAAACCATTCTCTAGACTGGCAATGGCGATGAGAACTTCGGCATACATGGTATCACGGGGACAATCGTTTTTACCCAAACTTAATATCTGCTTATATTCTTCGGCTTTCTCTCGGAAAACAATCTGATACACTTTGTTGGTGTAAATGCCATACTTAAATTTACCCATGTCGAGGTAATTATCAAGGGCATCGGTAAAGGTTTTACGATAGCTAAATTCTTGATAGACTGCTGGTAAGTAATTGTTATCTCTCTGGTTAATATATTTGGTATGTCCGCCTGCCCTTTCTGCCATTACGTCAATCACGATATCTAAGATGCGCGATCGAATTGCACGGGCCCGATCGCTCTCCACTAGCACCATTGCTAGATTTAGAGTCGCCCGGAAGGTGAAAACCCCTAGGACTGTGGTTTTGGTACCGTAATCAGTTACGGTAGCATCCATCAAAGTCTTGAACTCTCGAAGTTTCTGACCTCGTAGCACCCTATAGCCATTAGTCTTCAGCTCATCGTTGTGACTGGATAGATACTTTTCAATTGTACTTTCGCTGATACCGAAAATTTCAATCAGTTGTTGTTTGGTAAATAGCAGTTCTTCTTCATAGTAAGTGCCTCCTAATCCCAAGTATTCTTCTATTTTTTCTAGGGCATAGCGATTGTTGAGAATATTTTGGCGATCGAGTGGCGATGAAGTTAAATCTTTTGCCATCATCATTTTTCTCCTTTGGTTTTACGTTTGGCAGACTTGTTGAGGGGCGCTGGCTGACTGGTCATTTTTGTGTACAATTCAAACAGTTTTTCGAGGCGTTCGGTGTCGTTTTTGAAGCGGCGACCAATGTAGATTCGTTCCAGGATTTCGTCATTACGATCGTGCGCTTCCCTAACCAGAGGGAATTCGGTATCCATACGATCGCGATCGTACATATCCGCGATCGTGGCTGGGAAATAGTGCTCTCGCGCTAGCAGGATATCTTCGGCGCAGCGGGTGAGGTCGGCTTTGTTTTGATCGGTGAGGGTGGGGACGGGGAAGGTGTTCCAGCCGAGGGTGTTGGAGTAGCGAAAATCGGTTTTTAACTTGCCGCAGACGGTGGCGATCCAGACTAGGTGAAGGCGCGAGGCGATCAGCGCCATGTTCCAGAGGGGAGCATCGTAGAGGGCAAAGGCGTTGTCAGATACTATTGAATGCCTTGATAGGAGCCCTACTGGCAAATAAGGTCGAGACTCTGATGTAACTTTTGGAACGATAATAGAATGCGCGATGCTTCGTCCTTGAATCTGCCTAAATCGATGTGATTTCTCTGCATACGCTTGTGTCGAAAGTGCCGGACTTTTCAGACGCATCTGACGAACGGCAGCTACGCGATCGGCGATAAAATCTGAAGCTAGTGCCTCGTGAATCTCGGAATCTTCAATCCAGAGGCATCGCCTGACGATTCCTCTTACAAACTCTTGCGAACCCACGAAGTCAAAAATAAATTTTGCCAGAGACGGTTCGGTACTCACTGCGTCTCTAGCTTCTGAATCTAATAGTATCAAGTTCCCACCATCTGATGGTTTATTACCCCAAACCATATAGTCCTTGCCTTCTGGGGGGCGTGAAACTGCTTCAACAACTACATTGGGACTAGGCACCAGGTAGGCGTTTATATTTATGACCTCTTTTTCGCTAACGATACCATCATCAGTAATTTCAAAAAGCCGACGTATTCTAGTCGGATGATTTGAAATTCCAACTATAGCAACAGTTACTCCGGCATTGTTACTTGCAAGATTTGCCCATTTGAACGACGTATGTGCAAAGACAATCTCGTGACCATTCTGAAAAATTAACGGCCATAAGATTGGCACCTGCTCTCCTTGACAGATGGAGTTAGTAGATACAAAAGCAGCAATGGTGTTCGTATGTGTTGCATAATCAGCAGCCTTCACGAACCACCCACTTACATAATCAAGTGATTTCCATGCCTTGATACGACCTCCAAAAATTAGTTGAAGATCATCCTTCTGCTCTTTCGATTGCCAAGTAAAACCAAGATAAGGCGGATTCCCACAAATATAAGTCTCCCCGCCCTCATTCTCAAAATCAATCTCCGCTACTTCCCGCATCTCGCCAAACAAATCCAAATCCTCGCGCTGCACCTTCACCCCCGCCCCCGTCGGCGGACAAAGACTCAACCAATCCAACCGCAACGCATTCCCACAGGTAATCCAGTTATCATCCTTCAGCGGCAAAAACTCCGCCAGCGCCAACTTCGGCCCCCGATACAACACATCGCACTGATACTCCGCAATAATCAACGCCAACCGCGCAATTTCACAGGAAAAGTGACGCAATTCAATCCCCCGAAAATTCGTCAGCGGTATATCAGATTTGCGATCGCCCTCACCCCGAAGACGATTAATCTCCGCCTCAATTTCCCTCATCTTCTTATACGCAATCACCAGAAAATTCCCCGATCCACAAGCCGGATCGAAAACCCGAATTCGCGCCATCCGTTGCCGCAAATTCAGCAACTTACGGGCGTTATCCCCCGCTGCCTCCAATTGCTCCCGCAAACCATCCAAAAACAGCGGATTCAACACCTTGAGGATATTCGGCACACTCGTATAGTGCATCCCCAACGCACCCCGCTCCTCATCATCCGCCACCGCCTGAATCATCGACCCGAAAATATCGGGATTAATCTTTGTCCAGTCCAGATTGCCAACATGAAGCAGGTACGATCGGGCAATCTTGCTAAAACGCGGCACCGCCACCCCACCCGAAAACAGCCCTCCATTCACATAGGGGAATCTATCTGCCCAATTCCGAATCTTCGCCGCCTCCCGATCCTTAAGCGGCGTACACATCGCCCGAAACATCTCCGACAGCACCTCGTGCGTATTCGACGAATCACTCGCACTCATTTGTTCGATGGTGGCAGTGAAGAGGGCATTGCTGTGAAAGATATTCGTATCCTCCGCAAAAAAACAGAAGATTAGTCGCGCCATGAAGTGATTTAACGCTTCCCGGCGATCGGCCTTGTCCCACTCCGGGTTCTCCTTCAGCAGCTCGACATACAGGCGGTTGAGGCGCCCCGTAGCCTTGATATCAAAGGCGTTCTCACGGATCTGCTTGACTGTCGTAATGCCCGCCAATGGCAGGAAAAAACCAAAATGGTTGTGAAAGTCGGGGTAGTCGCAGGCGACAGTCTCCCCATCAACGAGGTTTTCCGCCTCAAAACTTTTGCCATCGGTGGCCAGGATAAACTTAACCTTATACCGAGCCGTCGCCGCACTATCCCGCAACGCCGTGAGGGTGTTTGTCACCTCGCCTTCGGGGCAAACCTTCACATGGATATTGTTACGCTGGAGCAAGCCACCGAGATCCGATTGGTTGGAGCCACCGCTTTTGCTTTTGAGTCGCTTGAGAGTCGTCGGCTTGTTACCAAAGGCTTCGAGGAAGGCAAAGGGGAACTCTTCCGAGTCAAAGGGCGCTTCAGCGAGCCTGGAAACTGCTTCTTCGATTTCGACTGCATTCATAGTTCCACCATAGGTAGCTCAGGGGCGGTAGCTCAGAGGTTCCATTATCGCCTCTTAACGCAATTTTGGATTTTACCTGATTTGTCGATCGATCTTCTGGGTTCAAGCGACACCACCCATGATTAACTCTGCGATCGTAGAAATGCCCAGAAAATCTCTGGGAACCCAATGTCTATTAATACCATGTGCGATCGATTAACCATAATATCCCGGCTAGGCGGGTTTTTGAGATTGTCAATTACTGTAGTTTAGACTAAAAAATGAGTGCAGCTAAAAGTAGCCACCTTTTAACAGAAGGCAAGATGTTGCTCAAAAACTCAAGAGGTAGAAGATTAAACAGCTAATCTTGAAGACTTTTTG